>CBFGLP010000316.1:0-8597 GCA_965649595.1 uncultured Myxococcales bacterium
TCGTAGCTGTCGCTCTTCGGCGCCCCGAGGGTCGGCAGCTTGGTCTCGACCACGAAGCGCCCGACCGCGTCGTTAGCTTCGCCCACGCCGGTGACCGCAGCGACGCGGCCGCGACCGATCCCGCGCAGGTAGGCACAGCCGACCGCGTAGCGCCGCTCGAAGGGTCCGTCGAACGCCTCGTCGATCACGGCCCGAGCCCACATCCGGTAGGGATCGGTGTCGAAGGCCAAGCCGATCATCCGGGTGATGTGCGCGCCCGGAGGCCGCTGGGCGATCTCGCCGATCGCTAGGCTGCCATCGGGGCGACGGAACCATTCCATGTGCGTGAAGCCGGCGTCGAGGCCGAGCGCCCGCACGGCCGCGATCCCGAGCCGCCGGACGTCGTCGTAGCCCGGACCTTGGTCGTGGCGTGGCAGCACGCAGCACCACTGGATCCACGGGTTCTCGAGCACGGTCAGGCAGCTGGGCCGATAGTGCGAGACCGAGATCAGCCGCTGCTCGCCGCCGATCGTCAGCGTGTCGCAGCTGCCCTCCTCGCCTTGCAGGAACTCCTCGGCGAGGACCGGATGGGCAGGGCTCGCGCCGAGGCCAGCCACGGCCCCGAGCAGCTCGTCGCGCGAGCGGACCCGGAAGGTCGCCTTGGCCCCCATGCCGGCCGGCGGCTTGAGCACCATCGGGTAACCAACCTCGGCCTCGAACGCCGCGGCGTCATGGGCTCCGGTGATCAGCCGATGGCGAGCGACCGGCAGACCCGCGGCGCGCAGCCGATCTTTCATCTTGGCCTTGTCGCGGAACACGTCGGCCGTCTCGACATCGGTGCCGCGGATCCCGAAGTGAGCCCGAGCCATCGCTAGCTGAACCTGCAGCGGTTCGAGCACGCCGATGATCCGCGAGACCTGTCCGTGACGGCGGCGCAGCAGCTCGACGGCCCTGATGAGCTCGGACGCCGAGAGCCCGTCGTCGACCTGCACGAGGTCCGTAAAGAGCCGCCGGTCGTCGCCGGTCGGCGGTTCCTGCATGACACCACACAGCCGGACGTTGGGAAGCGCCGCGGCCGCACGGGCAAAGCGCATGGTGGTCTCGAGGGGGAAGGGGGCAACGAACACGATCGCTCGCATGGGCGACGCAGGCTATCCCGACGCGCCCGGTCCCGCGTAGCGTTCTCTTACATGCGCGTCCTCTTCCTCGGCCCTGCCTATCCCCAAGAGATGCAGCAGTTCACCCGCGGCCTCGCGGAGGTCGGCGCCGAAATCTATGGCGTCGGCGACACCCGAGCCGCCGGCTTGCCAGCTTCGGTGCGCTCCCACCTCACCGCCTACCTCGAGGTCCCGCGGATCCTCGACGAGGACGACGTCATCGAGCGGGCCAGCGCGTGGTTGCGCGGCCGCGAGATCGATCGGGTCCTGACCAACTGGGAGCCGACCGTCATCCTCGCTGCGCGGCTGCGCGAGCGCTGGGGGATCCCGGGCATGAGCGTCGACACGGTCACGGGCTTCCGCGACAAGCAGCTGATGAAGGAGCGGGTCGCCGCCGCCGGCATCCGGGTCCCACGAGCCGAGCGAGTCGTGCGGACCAGCAGGGCCGAGATCGGCCCGTCGATCCGCGAGGCGGCCGAGCGCGTCGGGTTCCCGCTGATCGTCAAGCCGATCGCCGGGGCCGGCAGCGCCGACACCTACATGTGCCGCGACAAGGCCCGGCTCGAAGAGGTCATCGCTCGGACCGCTCACGTGCCCGAGCTCAGCGTCGAGGAGTACATCGAGGGCGAGGAGTTCACCTACGACACCATCTGCGTCGACGGCGAGCCGGTCTACGAGAACGTCGCGCAGTACCTACCCAAGCCGCTCGAGGCCCGCAGCGAGGAGTGGATCAGCCCGGTGATCATCACGGTCCGCGACCTCCAGCAGGCCAAGATCCAAAAGGGCATCGCGCTCGGCCGCCGGGTCTTGAAGGCGCTCGGCATGGGCGACGGCTTCACGCACATGGAGTGGTTCTACACGCCCTCGGGCGAGGCGGTGTTCGGCGAGATCGGCTGTCGGCCCGGCGGCGCGCGCCTCGTCGATCAGATGAACTACACCGGTGACATCGACCTGTTCCGCGAGTGGGCCCGGGTCGCGTGCTGGAAGTCGTTCGAGGCCCCACGCACGCGCAAGTACAACTGCGGGATCATCTTCAAGCGGGCGAAGGGGCAGGGCAGGATCACCCGGATCCTCGGGCTCGAGGACTACAAGGCTCGGTTCGGCAAGTACATGGTCGAGGACCAGCTCTTGCGCCCGGGCACGCCGCGGCGGGACTGGAAGCAGACGCTCGTGAGCGACGGGTTCGTGATGGTCCGCCACCCGGACTGGGACGAGTGTAAGCGGATCAGCTTTGCCGCCGCTACGGACATCACGATGCTGGCCGAGTGAGGCACGCGGAGCTGCTCATGCGCACGATACGAACCTCGATGCTCGTTGTTTTGATCGCCGGGATCGGGCTCGGGTGCGCAGGCGAATCGCGCAAGCGGGGTCGCAAGCTCGATTACTGCACTTGCCTGACGTGGGGCGTGGTCGGGGCGTACCCGGGGCCGGACTATTCGCCACCGCGAAAACCACCATTGTGCAAGCTGATCTTGAAGCGGCAGAAGGGGCGAGATTGTCCGATCCCGCCCTGATCGGGTGATCGAGGCTCGCACTCGGTCGACGGACGCCGACCGGGCGCGGCGCGGCTGCGCGATGGTGGTGTGAGCCGGCGCGAGGTGCACCGGCTTGTGCGAGCACGTGAGGTGGTTTGGTTGGTGATAGCGGGGCAGGGAGCGTCTGGTGCGCTTCGTTGATTACGGCTCTGAGCCGAGCTGCACGCCGCGGTTTGCTTGACCGGCGCACCGGCGCGAACCAGGCTTGCTCGATCGAGCTGCGCGCCGGGCTCGCTCGAGGTCAAGGCCGCCAATGTCCGCGCCGTTCATATTCGCCACGGGGATCGAGAACAGCTATCCAACGATCCACGGAGGCCGCGAGCGAGTGGATGAAATGGAAAAAAGCGGCCACTATGATCTTTGGCAGCGTGACTTCGATTGTGTGCAAGAACTCGGCGTTCGTTTCCTCCGCTATGGCCCGCCGATTCACCGGACGTTCCTCGGCGAGGGGTGCTACGACTGGTCGTTCGCGGACGCCACGTTCGGAGAGCTCAGGCGGCGTCAAATCGTGCCCATCGCCGACCTCTGCCATTTCGGCGTCCCCGACTGGTTGGGGAACTTTCAAAACCCTCGCTTTCCGGAGTGCTTCGCGGGTTACGCACGAGATTTTGCCCGGCGCTTCCCCTGGGTCCAGCTCTATACGCCGGTCAATGAGATGTATATCTGCGCCCTGTTCTCCGCCCGCTATGGCTGGTGGAACGAAGAGCTGACGAGCGACCGCGCCTTCGTGACGGCGCTCAAGCACCTGGTCCGCGCCAACGTCCGGGCGATGCAGGTAATCCTCGAGGTGCGGCCGGACGCGATCTTCGTCCAGAGCGAGTCCACCGAATACTTCCACCCCTCGACGCCCGCCGCCATTCATGCATCCGAGGTCCTCAACGCGCAGCGCTTCCTCTCGCTCGATCTCAATTATGGCCGGCGGGTCGACTCCGAGATGTACGAGTACCTGATGGATAACGGGCTGACCCGCGAGGAGTATCATTTCTTCCTCGCGCACGGGCTCCAGCACCACTGCATCATGGGCAATGATTATTACGTGACGAACGAGCATCGGGTGGAGGAGGACGGGAGCACGCGCCCCTCCGGCGAGGTGTTCGGCTATGACGCGATCACGAGGCAATATTACGATCGCTATCACTTGCCCGTGATGCATACGGAGACGAACTTCAATCAGGGCCCGAACGGCGACGAGGCCGTCTACTGGCTCTGGAAGCAGTGGGCCAACGTCATGCTCCTGCGCAACAGCGGCGTCCCCATAGTCGGGTTCACCTGGTACTCGCTGACGGACCAGGTCGATTGGGACATCGCGCTCCGAGAGAACAGGGGGACCGTGAACCCGCTCGGCCTCTACGACCTGAACCGCGAGATCCGCCCGGTCGGCGAGGCGTATCGGGAGCTCATTCGCTCGTGGAAGGACGTCTTGCCCACGCGCAGCATTTGCCTGACGGTCCCTCTCGATCTCCCGAAAGAATGGACCCCCGCCGAGAGCTATGCCCGATCGCGCTGCGCTGGCCGGGGAGGGCCCTGCGCCGCAGAGCCCCAGCGCGAGACGATGGAGCACGATCAAAAGCAGTGACGACCGCGACGTGCTTGGCACAGATCGCGAAGGCTCGGGCTCGACTGTGCGCTCGGCCACTCGATCGCGCCGGCACACTCGAGCGCGACTCGGCTGAGTCATTGTGGCTCGTTCGATCGAATGTAGCGATGCCTGCGCGGCCAGATTGGTAGTCATCGCGTTGGCTTCTCGTAGCCAATATCGACGGCACGAGCCATGCAAGCGCGAGCACGCGAGGCCTTCTCTGGGTCAAACGCGCTCATGCCAACTCGTCAAGGCGTTCTGTGTCTCTCCCACCAACGTTGGAGCTGTGCCGAGCAGCGCGCCCGGCAATTGCTGAGCCAGTGCGCGCGCGAGCGTCCGGTCGTGTTCTTCGAGGAGCCGGTGTTCGACGCGTCATCGCCGACCCTCGAGGTGAAGAACACCGACGCCGGAGTCACCGTCGCGACCCCGCACCTGGCCCCCAACACACCGCAGAATCAGGCCGAGGCGGCGCAGCGGCGAATGATCGATCGGATCACCCGCGACCTCGGGGATTGCCCACCGGTGCTCTGGTACTACACGCCGGCGGCGCTGAGCTTCACTGATCATCTGCGGTCCGGCGCGATCGTCTATGACTGCACGAACGAGCCCGCGCTCGCCGATGGGGTGTCCGAGCTAGCCCAGCGCGAGCGCTCGCTGTTGGAGCGGGCCGACGTGGTCTTCACCGATGGCCACAATTTGGGTCGGCACAAGCGCCGCACCGCCCGGCATCGAACCATTCACCCATTTCCGTCGAGCGGCGATCTCGCGCACTTCGTCCAGGCGCGCGAGGAGCTGGTCGACCCCGTGGACCAAGCCGAGCTCGAGGGGCCGCGCGTGGGTTTCTTCGGCGTGATCGACGACCGGATAGATCTACGACTACTCGCGGATCTCGCCGACGCCCGCCCGGAGCTGCAGTTCGTGATGCTCGGGCCAGTCGCGAAGTCGATCGAGCGTCGGACGCTGCCACGCGCCGCGAACCTGCACTGGCTCGGCGGCAAGCCCTACGCCGAGCTCCCCTCCTACCTCGCTGGGTGGGACGTGGCGATGCTGCCCCTCGCCTGCACCGACCCGACGCGCCTCAGCGCGTCGACGCGAGCGGCCGAGTACCTCGCGGCCGGCAAGCCAGTGGTCTCGACCGCGATCCCCGATGTCATCGATCCCTACGGGCGCGAGGGGCTGGTGTGGATCGCCGAGGACGCGGGCGAGTTCGCGGACATCATCGACGACGCGCTAGCCTCGGATCGTGACGCGCGGGTCGCCCACATTGACGCGTTCTTGTCTGACCACTCGTGGCAGCAGACGTGGCAGCAGATGTGGGGGCACATCGAGCAAGTGGCCAACACGCGTGCGTTGGTGCATGCCGCGTGAGCAACGGAGTTCAGCGCTGGACTGCGCGCGGCTTACATCCGCGACCGCAGCTGCAACGTAGTCGTTGGCTCGCGCTCGACGGGGAGTGGGAGTTCGCGTTCGACGATGACGCTCGCTGGTCCGAGCCGAGCGCGGTCAATTTCGATCGCACGATCCGGGTGCCCTTTCCGCCGGAGAGCGAGGCGAGCGGCCTCGGCGAGCGCGGCTTTCATCCGGTCTGCTGGTACCGCAAGCGCCTGACCTTGCCGAGTGAGCTCATCGGTGAGCGAATGCTGCTGCACTTCGGCGCGGTCGACTATGAGGCCAAGGTCTGGGTCAACGACGAGCTCGTCGTCGAGCACCGTGGCGGCCACACGCGCTTCTCCGCCGATTTCACGCCCGCGCTACGCGGCGGTAATCGAGTCGAGGTGGTCGTGCGCGCTGGCGACGATCCCCTCGACCTCGCTCAGCCGCGCGGCAAGCAGGACTGGCTGATCGAGCCGCACGAGATCTGGTATCCACGGACGACCGGCATTTGGCAGACGGTGTGGATCGAGCCGGTCCCGGCTTGCAGCTTCGCGCACGTCACCTGGACGCCGCACCTCGACTGCTGGGAGATGGGGCTCGCGGTCGAGGTCGCCGGCCGACTCGAGAGCGACATGACGATCCGCGCGCGCCTGTACCACGGCGACTCGCTGCTCGCCGACGATCGTTACGGCCTCACCAGTCGCGAGCTGGTCCGGCGGATCGCGTTCGCCGATCCGGGGATCGAGAACCATCGCAACGAGCTGTTGTGGAGCCCCGCCCATCCGACGCTGATCGAGGCTGAGCTCGAGCTGTGGTGCGGAGATCGTCGGGTCGACGCGGTCTGGAGCTACACGGCGCTGCGCTCGGTCGGCGTCCAGGGCAACCGGTTCATGCTCAACGGTCGACCCTTCTTTCTTCGGATGGTGCTCGACCAGGGCTACTGGCCGGACACCTTGATGGCGCCGCCGAGCCCGGCCGCGCTTTTGCGCGACGTCGAGCTGACGCTCGCGCTCGGCTTCAATGGGGTGCGCAAGCACCAAAAGCTCGAAGACCCGCGCTGGCTCTACTACTGCGATCTCCACGGGCTGCTCGTGTGGTCCGAGATGCCGAGCCCCTATCGCTTCTCGTCGCTCGCGGTCGAGCGGCTCGGGAGCGAGTGGATGGAGGCGATCCGGCGCGACTCCTCGCATCCCTGCATCGCCGCCTGGGTCCCGCTCAACGAGTCGTGGGGCGTGCCGGACCTCGCGACCAACCCCGCCCACCGCGACTACGTGCGCGCGCTCTATCACGTGACCAAGACCCTCGATCCGACGCGGCCGGTGGTCGGAAACGACGGCTGGGAGCACGTCGCGACCGACCTGATCACGATCCACGATTACGCATCGAACCCCCTGGTGCTGCGCGAGCGCTACGCGACGCCAGAGAGCGTCGAGCGGGTGCTCGAGCGTCAACAGCCGGGTGGTCGCGCGCTGGTCCTACCCGGCTTCTCGCCGAGCCAACAACCGATCGTGCTGTCGGAGTTCGGCGGTATCGCGCTGATGCCCGAAGGCACGCGCGGCTGGGGCTACAGCCGCGTGACCGGGCCAGAGGAGCTCGCCCTCGCCTACGAGGGCATGCTCCGCGCTCTGCATGCGTGCCGGGGGATCGCGGGCTTTTGCTATACGCAGCTGACCGACACCTTCCAAGAGAAGAACGGGCTGCTGACCATGGATCGCGAGCTCAAGGCGCCAGTCGAGCGGATCGCCAAGGCCACTCGCGGCAAGCGCAAAGACGCTGCGATGGACGTCGATCCGGAGGTGTCGTGATGCATCGCCGGGAGCTACGAAAGCCCGACGGACGGCCGCTGGTGCTCTATGGGCGCGAGCCGATCGACGAATCGATCGAGGCGACCGCGGCAGGCCACGCGAGCGCGGCGCAATCACACCTTCGCTGGCATCCCTTGCGCGGCGAGTGGGTGATCTACGCGGGCCATCGCCAGCACCGGACGTTTTTGCCACCGCCCGAGTGGAACCCGCTCGCGCCCGCAACCGACCCCGCGCACCCGACCGAGGTGCCGGCCGGTAACTGGGACGTCGCTGTGTTCGGCAACCGGTTCTCGGCGCTCGGCTCGACGGGCGCTCCGCCGCACGAGATCGTCCCGACTGCGCCGGGCGGTGGCACCACCGAGGTCGTCGTGTTCACGCAGGACGCGAGCGGCTCGCTCGGCTCGCTCCCGCTCGACCACATCGAGCTGATCATCGAGGTCTGGGCCGATCGCACCCGGACGCTCGCCGCTCGTGACGACGTGGCCTACGTGCTGCCCTTCGAGAACCGCGGAGTCGAGGTCGGCGTCACGCTGCATCACCCGCACGGACAGATCTATGCGTATCCCTTCGTTCCGCCGGTCGTCGAGCGGCAGGTCGACCTCCAGCGCAGCCACCACGCCGAGCGGGGCACGGGGCTGCTAGCGGATCTGATCGCGGCCGAGCGCGCCGTCGATCTCCGCACGCTCTACGTCGGCGAGCATGCGTTGGCTTGGGTGCCCGTGTGCGCGCGCTGGGCCTACGAGATCTGGCTCGCGCCGGTTCGCGCCGTGCCGATGCTCGGCGAGCTCTCGGCGGGAGAGCGCCGCGATCTCGCGCGCGCGCTGCAGATCGTCCTGCGCAAGCTCGATCGGCTGTTTCAGCGACCGATGCCCTACATCCTCGCGATCTATCAAGCGCCAGCTCGCGGCGTGCATCCCTACGTGCACGTTCACCTCGAGGTCCTGCCATGGCTGCGCATGCGCGATCGAGTCAAGTTCCTCGCCGGGAGTGAGGTAGCCGCGGGCGCGTTCACGGCCGACACCCTGCCCGAGGCCAAGGCCGAGGAGCTGCGCGCAGTGGAGGTCGAGCATGACTAGCAGCGCGAGCGCCTCGGGTCGCGTGAACCTGATCGGCGAGCACACCGATTACAACGGCGGGCTCGTGTTGCCGATGCCGATCCCGCAGCAGG
>CBFGLP010000317.1:0-2429 GCA_965649595.1 uncultured Myxococcales bacterium
GGCCCTCTTTCCAGGGCTTGAGGTTGAGATCGCGCTGGGTCTGCGCGTCGAGGCCGGCGTCGATCAGCTCGAAGAAGTGCTCGTCCTGCACCTGGTGGGCGACGACCTTGAGGCAGAAGCGATCCTTGAGCGCGGCCAGCTCGGCGTGCTCGGGGATCTCGTTGGTCGCGGCGAGCAGGATCTTGAGCGCGACCGGTACGGGCGTGCCGTCCTGATAGAACTTGCGCTCGTTGATGATGGTCAGCAGCGAGTTGAGGATCGCCGAGTTGGACTTGAAGATCTCGTCGAGGAACACCATCCGGGCGGTCGGCAGCTTGCCGCCGACCCGGCGCACGTACCGACCTTCGCGCAGCAGGTTGATGTCGATCGGGCCCATCACCTCGGAGGGCTCGGTGAAGCGCGTCAGCATGTACTCGAAGTAGTCCTCGGCCGGGATCCCGAGCGCGTCGCGGAACTTGGTCACGAGGTCCGACTTCGCCGTGCCCGGCAGACCGACCAGCAAGAGCGGCTCTTGGGCGATGGCGCAGACCGTCATCAAGTCGATGATCTGTTGGCGCGAGACGAAGTAGTGGGAGAGCGCGGTGCGGAAGCGATTGATCCGCTCGCGCAGCTCCTGGGCGCGGCTGGCGAGGGTCTCGTAGTCGAGCGTGTCGACCGCGTCGACCTCGGCGTCGCGTTGCTCGATGGGGCGCGGAACGGGGGCGCTCATGAGGGCGGCAATGATAGTGCAGCGAGGGACCGGGTGCCATGGCCGCGGTGGCTTCACCGAGCGGACGGGCGTGGGCGCTCAGCAGCGGGTGAGCAGCTCTTCGAGATCGATCGCGTGCAGATCGATCCGATTGATCACCGACGAGAACGCGAGGTAGGCCGCGAGCCGCTGCAGGTCCTCGGCCCAAGGCGGGAGGTAAGCTGGCTCGGCGATGTCACCCGCCTCGAACGCCGGCTCCAAGCTGACCAGATCGCCGAGCGCGAGCCGACCTGCGAACGCGCGGCGGATCAGCTCCGGGCGGGTCTCGGCGATCGCCTTGCGCAAGAAGGTGTGCACGGCGACGAGGCCACACAGGTAGACGACGTCCTTGGTGAACACCACGCCGCCACGCACGTCGCCGCCGCGGAACACCCGGGCGGCCGAGTGGGCGCTCTCGGCCTCGGTCTGGCCCTGCTCGCGGAAGAACTCGAACACCTCGATGAAGTCGGCGCCCTCGAGGCCCATCTGCGTGGCGCAGATCCGCAGCGCCAGTCGACGCAGGCGAGCGATGTCCATGCTGCCGGTGGTCAGCTCGGCGACGGTCGCGAGGCCCTCTTGCGTCAGCGTGGTGCGGGGCGAGCCTTGGCCCATGCACTTGAGGTAGGGCTGGCGGCGGCCGTTGAGGGCCGTGAGCGTGTGGACCAGCGCCTCGTGCTCGGCGAGCTGGATGATGTCGGCGTGGGAAAAGCAGGTGCCGCCGCGCAGGCGGATCCGGGTCGCGCTCGCGGCAGCCTTGGCCGCGAGGCCGTCGTCGATCATGAACTCGGGCGTGTCCTCGCCGAGCACCGGGGCCACGCGCTTGCGGATCTGTTCGGCGGCGTAGTGGGGCGTCAGGCAGACGTCCTCGTCGGGGACCACGCCGGCCTCGCGCAGGTCGTCGGTCGTGTCGATCAGCAGCCTGGCGGCCTCGAGGTGGGTGGTGTTGGCGCCTGGCATCGGCTCGTCGGGGAGCCCATAGAGCACGCTCGAGCGAGCGACGAAGCCCGGGGTCCCGCGCTCGCGCAGCATGTGGGCCGCGAGCGCGAAGCTGTCGGCGGTCTTGGCAATGAAGTCCTGCAGCGGATCGGCTCGGTCAGCAGCCTCGACGATCTGGTCGAGCTCGTCGCAGACGTCCTCGAGACCGGCGGGCGGGTGCTCGACGTCCGGGAGCTTGCGATTCCCGCGACGGTGGTGGTCGAGGAAGTCGGCGATCACGCGTTCGGGCCAGCTCAGCACCGCGAGCACACGGACCCGCCCCATGTTCGAGACCAACCCTTGGTCGAGATCACGAACGACGTCTTCGCGCGGCACGGGATCGAGTCTGCGGCGCTTCTAGACCCGCGTCCACGGGCGAGCGCGGAGCCTGCCTGGAAGCGAGGATGGCTTTCGTCGGGCACGTGCTTTCGTTACGCTCCGCGCCGAGGAACCATGATGTCTCGCATGTCTCGCATGTCTCGCATGTCTCGCTTCGTTGCTCTGTCGTTCGTGTCGGTCTTCATGTGTGCAGCGTGCTCGTCCGAGGAGGAGGGCGACGACGAGGGTGACACCCAGGCCGGCAGCGAGAGCGAGACCGATACGGCGGGCGACACCACGGGCGACTCGGAGACGGACACCGGCCCCTCGTGTGGGGCCGCGGCCGGGGTGTGTTGCGCCGAGAGCGAGCCCTGCACGGCGACCGAGGACTGCTGCAACCCCGAGACCT
>CBFGLP010000318.1:0-1620 GCA_965649595.1 uncultured Myxococcales bacterium
GGCCCGAAGATCTCCTCGCGCGCGATGGTCATGTCGTTGGTCACGTTGGAGAACACCGTCGGCTTGACGTAGTAGCCCCGCGTCAGCCCCTCGGGTCGGCCCGGCCCGCCACACTCGAGCTTGGCGCCCTGCTCGATGCCCGCGCGGATCAGCGTCTGGATCTTGTCGAACTGGGCCGCCGACGCGACCGGCCCGAGCTGGGTGGTCTCGCGGCTCGGATCGCCGACCACGAGCTGCTCGGCGGTCGCCTTGGCGATCGCTGCGGCTTCGGCCATGCGAGCCTTGGGCACCAACATCCGGCTAGGCGCGTTGCAGGACTGGCCCGAGTTCATGCACAACACGAAGGTGTCGCGCGCGACGACGGTCGGGAAGTCGGCGTCGTCGAGGATCAGGTTGGGCGACTTGCCACCGAGCTCCTGGGCGATGCGCTTGACCGTCTTCGCGGCGTGCTCGGCGACCGATACGCCGGCTCGCGTCGAGCCGGTGATCGAGATCATGTCGATGTCGGGATGCGACGACATCGCGACGCCAACCTGCGGACCGTCGCCGTGGATCAGGTTGAACACTCCAGCCGGGACCCCGGCGTCGTGGAGGACCTCGGCCAGGATCACTGCGCTGAAAGGGGCGATCTCCGAGGGCTTGAGCACGACCGTACAGCCGGTCGCGAGCGCCGGGCCGAGCTTGGCCGCGATCTGGTTCATCGGCCAGTTCCACGGCGTGATCAGCCCGCACACACCGATCGGCTCGCGCACGACCAGATGATTGCCCTCGCGCTCTTCGAACGAGAAGCGCTCGAGCGCCGCGCGAGAGTTCATGAAGTGGGCGATACCGCAGGGCGCCTGAGCGGCGTTGGCCAGGCCGATCGGCGCTCCCATCTCGCGCGAGATCGCGGCCGCGATCTCGGGCATCCGCGCTCCGTAGCCGGCGATGATCCGATCGAGCAGCGCGAGCCGGTCCGCCACGCTCGTCTGGGAGAAGTCCTCGAACGCTCGCCGGGCCGCCGCGACGGCCCGATTGACCTCGTCCGCGCCGGCGACCGGAATGCTGGCAAAGGGCTCCTCGGTCGCCGGGTCGATGACGTCCAGGCGCTGCTGGCCGCTCGGCGCGACCCACTGACCATCGATGTAGAACTCCTGTCGATTCATGCGCGATCACTCCTACTCGGTAGATACGAGTCTGCGCCGATTCGAGGCGGCAGTGGCAAAGAATCGTCGCACGAAATCACGATCAGATTGTTTTGAGGTACTCGAGCACCGCCTTGCGCTCGGCGTCGGTGAAGTGGTCGCCGAAGCGGTGACCCTGGTTGGAGTGGCCGAGGATGGTGGTGTCGTAGACGTGCTTGGCCTCGCCCAAGGGCGCGCCGTCCTGGCCGTAGTCGAGCTCGATGAAGGGCCAGCCGATCGCGTCGCGGTCATAGTTGAAGCTGTCGTAGTCCTCGCGTTTCCAGTAGGTCGGGCGCTTGGTCGAGTCGAGCACCAGCTCGAGCGTCGGAACCGAGGCGTTGTGCAGGAATGGCGCGGTCGCCCAGATCCCGTCGAGCGGCGGCGCGGTGTAGCCGGGCGTCGGGTCGTCGGTCACGACCTCGCTGAACATGCCGTAGAACGACGCGTTGAACCAGAT
>CBFGLP010000319.1:0-15575 GCA_965649595.1 uncultured Myxococcales bacterium
GAGAGCGAGACCGGCAACGAGACCAGCGGCAGTGGCAGCGAGGACACGGACTCGACCGACACGACCGACACGGACTCGACCGACACCGGCTCGAACTGCGAGGAGGCGTCCGAGTGGGCGTCGGGTGGGACCGCGGCGATGACCAAGAAGGAGTGCTACCCGGATCCCTTCGCCGGGGTCGCTAGCTGCATGCTGCTCTGCCAGACCACCGAGGGCCCGTGCACGGCCGACACGCTCGAGCGGCAGGACGTCAGTGAGGGGTGGTCGGGGCTGCCGGTCCGGCTCTCGCTCAAGATCGTCGACAAGGACACCTGCGAGCCGGTCGAGGGCGTGCAGCTCGAGATCTGGCACACGCAGCGAACCGGCGTGTACTCGGGCGTGACGCCGAGCGGAGCGTTCTGCTACGGCAACGACCCCGACGCCGAGAACTATCTTTACTTCCGCGGGATGCAGACGACCGACGCGCAGGGCCGCGTCGACTTCGACACTTGCTTCCCGGGCTGGTACTCGGGCCGCTGCATTCACATCCACTTCCGCGTGTGGACGGGCGCGAGCGACTACGTGATCTCGCAGCTGGTGTTCGACGACGCGCTGGTCGAGGAGATCTTCGCCACGCACCCCGAGTACGTGGAGTTTGGTCAGCCGAACACCTGGAACACGAACGACAACATCGTCGGTGGCGTCGACGACCTCTCGCCCTACGTGTTGGATATCCAGCGGATGGCGGACGGAGCGATGCTGGCGTCGAAGGTGATAGCGATCCGGTCGTCGACCGCGGATCAGATCTGCTCGATCGGTGGCGGCGGCGGTCCACCGCCCTGAGCTTGTCCAGGCACTCGCGCGGATGCGACGATGACCACGCCGATGTCCGAGCGGGTGCTGCTGATCGAGGATGACGTGGAGCTCGGTCGGCAGATCGTCGGTCGGCTGCGGCGAGCTGGCTTCGAGCCGACCTGGTGGACTCGTGGCCAGCGCGTCGCGCCCGGAGAGCTGCCCACGGTCGAGCTTGTGATCTTGGACCTGATGCTGCCTGACACCTACGGGCTCGACATCTTGAAGGATGTCCGCGCGTGCTCGGAGGTGCCGGTGATGGTGCTGAGCGCTCGCAACGACAGCAATGACAAGGTGCTCGCGCTGCGGCTCGGGGCCGACGACTACATGACGAAGCCGTTTTGGCCCGAGGAGCTGATCGAGCGGGTCCGAGCGCGGCTGCGTCGACCGACGCTGCAGCGCTCCGACGTGATCGAGGTCGGAGCGCTGCGGATCGACGTCGCGGCGCCCGAGGTCCGGGTGGCCGGGCGCTTGGTCGAGCTGACCCGGGTCGAGCTGAGCTTCTTGATCGCGCTGGCCCGCCGACCCGGCACGGCGCTGACGCGAGCGTGGCTGGCTCAGCACGTGCTCGACCCAGAGCGCGAGGGCTCGGAGCGCACGCTCGACGCCCACGCGTTTCGGCTGCGCAAGAAGCTCGGTAGCGAGGTGGTTATCGAGACGGTCTGGGGGATCGGCTATCGGCTCGCAGGACCGTCAGCATGAAGCTGCGCGCGCGGCTGGTGCTGACGACGATCGGGCTGCTCGTGCCGATCGTGATCGTGCTGCTGTGGATCGATGCCCGAGCGCGGCACCGGGCGGCCGAGGAGGCGCTCGCGCGGGTGGTCTTGATGCACGTGCTCGAGCCTGGTCAACGGGAGCGCTGCGAGAGCGACCCCGCGAGCTGGGGTGGTGTGCCGCTGCGACCACCGGGCCCCGATCGCGGACCTCCGCCCGAGGGCGAGCGTCCCGGTGGTGCACCGCCGGTGCTCTTCGCGTACGGGGTCGACCTCGAGTCGGCGAACCTCGACGCGCCGAGGCCCTCGCCCGCGTTGGTCGATTCGCTCGCCGAGCGCGAGCTCGGGATCGACGATGCGCTCTGGCCGGGCTCGTCGGTCGAGGTCCTGCTGCACACGCCTTGGGCGACGGGACGGTGCGCGCTGATCCTCGCCCGCGGCACGACCTCGGCAGGCTGGCTCGGCGCGATCCTCCCGGCCAGCCCGATCTGGCTCGCTCCCGTGCCGGTGCTCTTGCTCGCGCTGCTGATTGCGATCGGGCCGGTGGTCGAGCGGATCCGTCGGCTCGCGGAGTCGGTCAAGCGGTCGGCGGCGGCCGGGTTCGTCGAGCCGGTCGTGCTCGACGGACGCGACGAGATCGCCGAGCTCTCGCGGGCCTTCGACGCGGCGGCGCGAGAGGTTCGGGCACGGCTGGCCGAGAACCACCGCCGCGAACGAGCGCTGCGCGAGTTCCTGGCCAACACCTCGCACGACGTGATGATCCCGCTGACGGTCCTGGCCGCTCACCTCACGACGCTGGAGGAGCAGGTCGGCGAGCAGCGCTTGGATGTCGCGATGCTGCGCGCGGCGATGGACGAGGTGCAGTACATCGCGTCGTTACTGCAGAACCTCGGGCTCGTCGCCAAGCTCGACGCCGGTGAGCCCGAGCTGGTGCGCGTGCGCTTCGAGCTCGATGCGCTGGTCGGCCGAGTGCTGGCGCGCTACCGGACGATCGCCCGCACGCTCGAGGTCTCGCTCGACGCCGGCCTGCCCGAGCCAGCGATCGAGGTGGTGGCGGATCCGACGATGCTCGAGCAGGCGGTCGGCAACGTGGTCCACAACGCGATCCGCTACAACCGACCTGGCGGGCACGTGGCGGTGCTGCTCGAGCGTCCGAGCGCGGGCCGCTTCCGCCTGCGGGTGATCGACGATGGCCCAGGGATCCCCGAGGACGCGCTCGAGCGCTTGGTCCAGCGGGGGACTCGGGGCGACGAGGCGCGCACGCGGGACCCCGCGGGTCAGGGGCTCGGCCTCGACATCACGCTTCGGATCGCGCGGCTGCACGGCTACGACGCCACGCTCGCGCGCTCGGAGTTCGGGGGTCTGCAGGTCGATCTCGAGGGCCCGGAGGCGACGTGATTCGCCGCGGCGCTCGTGCGAAGCTGCGCGCATGAGCGAGAGCAACCAAGACCCGCGGATCACCGCGCTCGAGCAGCGGGTCACCGAGCTGGAGATCGCGGCGGCGTTTCGTCAGCGGACGATCGAGGAGCTCGACGACGCGCTGCGCAAACAGGCGGATCAGCTCGACCTGCTCGAGCGGACGCTGGCCAAGCTGATCGCCGAGCGCCAGGGCGGGATCGAGGAGCACGTCGATCCGACGCGCGATCCCGAAGAGCACGATCCCTACTGAGCTGCTGAGTCAGGCGCCCACGCGGGACTGTGGGTCAATCGGGGAGTATGCAGACGCCCACGTCCTCGAGACCCGCAGGCGCGGTCCCAGCTTCGAAGAAGGGCACGCACTCGGTGCCCGCCTGCTCGCAGCTCGAGCCCAACTCGCAAAACGCAGCGCAGCAAGACGAGCCGTTGCAGTCGGGCATCACATCCTCGCCCACGCATATGTGATCGCGGGCGCAGTCGTTGATGAAGCTGCAGGGCTCGCCGGTCGGGATGTTCTCGGTCAGCGGCACGCAGAAGAAGTTGACGTTGGTAAAGAAGCATCCGCAGGTCGCGGGGCAGTCATCCTCGAGCGGCTTGCAGATCGGCGTGCACAAACCAGAGAGACCCAGATCCTTCCAGAAGTTGCAGACATAGCCCGCGCCGCAGTCCTCGTCAGCGGTCTCCCAAGCCGCGTCGGATCCACCACAGAACTCGAGGCAGGTGCCGAAGCCGTCGGGCATCACGTCCCAGCACACCGCGTTGGGCCCACAGTTGTCGCCCGCGCCCGCCTCGTAGCCACCTTCGCCGAGCTGGCAGGCCGAGCCGACCGGAACCGTCTCGTCGGCGAGATCGACACAGCCGGGACGGAAGTCCAGATCGTAGACTATCGAGCACTTGCGACCGGGGCCGCACTCGTCCGAGCCGAGCACGTCGCAAGCGTCCTCGTCGGGCGGCACGTCGTAGCTGGGGATGAAGGTGTCGTCCTCGTCGGGGGTCGTCGGCGGCGGGCCATCGTCGGCTTCGCTCGAACTACCCTCGGTCGTGAGCTCCTCGTCGCCCTCGGCCGCGTCGTCAGCGGCGACGTCGATCGGACGAACACAACCAAGCGAGAAGAAAAACAGGAGTGATGCCTTACTTTTCATGTTGCCTTCTCGACTCCTCAAATCCTTAAAAACCATCTTAGATTTAAAATCAAACAATTCTGTCTATCGACGATATCAGTCTGTAGAACAAGGTTCTCAACAACATCCAAGCGGGCACCGCGCGTATCCAATTTTGGCGCGTCGCTTTCTTGCCGATGGCCTCCGGGCCGGTCCTACTGCGAGCGTGCACGCCCGCCTCGGACTGCTCTCGATCGTCACCGCGCTCGCGCTGCTCGGCTGCGACTTCTTCAAGGAGCTCGAGAGCGAGCCCGACGCGGGCGAGACCGACGACGACGACGACGACGAGGCCGACGACACCGAGGGGACCGCCGGCGACGAGACCGAGGGTGAGCCTTGCACGGTGCTCGACGAGCACTGCGAGGATCAAGACACCCTGGTCACCTGCGATCCCGAGTCGGGCGAGCTGGTGACCGCGGACTGCTCGCAGCTGTGCGCCGGGCTGCTCAACTTCACCTGCACGCCGACCGACACCTTCCAGCACGCGTGTTGGTGCGTGAGCCCGGGCGAGTTCAAGATCGACTCGTGCACGCAGCTCGAGACCTGCGTGACCGAGTGCGGCGATCCGAACTCGAGCTGCGCGGCGAGCTGCTTCGAGAGCACCGACGCGACGACGATCCGGCTGCTCGGGGCGCTGTGGTCGTGCGCAGACCTGAGCTGCGACGAGCTATGCAGCGAGTCGCCGACCGACTGCAGCAGCTGCCTCGCCGCGGCGCGAGCCGGGCTGTGGGGCGACTGCGGGGTCGAGCGCTCGGTCTGCGACTCCGACAAGGGCGACGAGCCCTGGCCCTGACCTCGGTCGGAGGCGCCGAGCTCGGCCATTGCCCGGCTCGCCGAACCCCGCGTAGGCTCGCTCGACGATGCCCGGCAACTCGTTCGGCGAGCGCTTTCGCGTGACGACCTTCGGCGAGTCGCACGGCGGTGGCTTGGGCGTGGTGATCGACGGGTGCCCAGCCGGGCACCGCTTCCCGCACGAGCGCATCGCGGCCCAACTCGCGCGTCGCCGACCAGGTCAGAGCGCCATCACGACGGCACGCGACGAGGCCGACGCGATCGAGCTGCTCTCGGGGGTCGAGCCCGAGCGCGGGCTGACCCTCGGCACGCCGATCGCGATGATCGTGCGCAACAAGGACGCCCGCAGCGGTCACTACGACGACCTCGCGGAGCTCTATCGACCTTCGCACGCGGACTACACCTACGACGCTCGCTTCGGGCTGCGAGCGGTCGCGGGCGGCGGGCGAGCGTCGGCGCGCGAGACGGTCGCCCGCGTGGCTGCGGGCGCGCTAGCCGAGGATCTGCTCGCCCACGTGCACGGGATCGAAATCGTCGCGTGGGTCGAGTCGATCGCCGACCTCGAGGCCACGCAGATCGACGAGGCAACGATCACCCGCGCGCAGGTCGACGCGACCGACGTCCGTTGCCCGGACCTCGAGCAAGCCGCGGCGATGGAGGCCGCGATCAAGCAAGCCCGCAAGCAAGGCGACACGCTCGGCGGCGTGGTCCGCTGTGTGGCGCGTAACGTGCCGCCCGGCTGGGGCGAACCCGTGTTCGCCAAGCTGACCGCGGAGCTCGCCGGCGCGATGATGAGCCTGCCAGCGAGTCGAGGGGTCGAGTTCGGCGAGGGCTTTGCGGCGACTCGCATGCGGGGTTCGACCCACAATGATCCATTCTTTGCCGAGTCGGTCGCCCGCGACCGAGGGGCGGAGTCGGTCGAGGAGCCGACGAAGGGCTTTCGCGTGCGCACCCGAACCAACCACAGCGGCGGGATCCAAGGCGGGATCAGCAACGGCGAGGCGCTGCGGGTCGGCGTCGCGTTCAAGCCGGTCGCTACAATCTTCGTGCCGCAAGAGACGATCACCCGCAGCGGCGAGTCGCGGACCTTCGTGCCGAGCAAGGGCCGTCACGATCCTTGCGTGCTGCCCCGCGCCGTGCCGATGGTCGAGGCGATGATGGCCCTGGTGCTCTGCGACGCGATGCTGCGGCGCATGGGCGCTCGGATCGACGAGCTCCCGCAGGGCGACGGAGGGCGAGCATGAGCGAGCGTGGACACCTGCGCCTGCTGCCGGCCCCCGAAGATCGCGAGAAGCCCGCGAGCGAAGCCAAGCCAGTGATCGAGGGCGAGGTCGTGATCGCGGCCGCCAGCTCCAGCCCGAGCAAGGGCCGACGGCTGGCCCCGGGCGCCCCTTTCTCACCCGGCACGATGCCCTTCGAGCTGGCCCGCGAGCTGCGGGTCGGCGAGGTCGCGGTGTGGTGGAACGAGAAGTCGGAGATCGCGTGGACGCCCGTGCTGATCATGCTCGGCGCGGCGGCGGTGATCATGACGATCGCCAGCGTGGTCGCGCCGGAGCTGTGGACGCAGCCCTTCGAGGAGCTGTGGAAGCCGCTCGTGGCGACGCTGCTCCCGACGCTGCTGGTGCTAGGGCGCGAGTGGATGAGCCGACGGGCGATCGCGGTCACCGATGGCTCGATCATCGAGCTCGATCACCGCGGTCGCGTCGAGCGGCTCGGGTTTCGCAACGTCCGGAAGGTGCGACGAGACTTACTGACCGGCGGCGTGCTGCTCGAAGGGGCCGAGCACAAGATCCGCATCCCGCCCTCGCTCGCCGACGACGCACGCGAGGCGATCGCCAGCCAGCTGCGGATGGGCCTGCGCGGCTCCGAAAAGCCCGACGACACGCTCGGCTGGATGCCGTAATCGAGCACTGATCGAGCACGACAAAAGTGCGCCCCGCGGAGCGCCGGGGCCTCCAAACCTGCACGCGCGCGCGCTTCGAGAACCCCTTAGTCTGGCGTCGTGACCCGTGCGCTGCTGCTCTGCCTCGTGCTCGCCGACGTGACCTGGAGGTGCGGTCCGACCCCGGCGTGCGAGGACGATCGCTGCGCCGACACAGACGAAGCCGACGACGCCGAAGACAGCGAGACCGGGGATGGCGAGCTCGACATGCTCGATGACGAGCACCCGCCGGTCGACATGGGCTTCGTCGGCCCGTCCGGTCCGAAGGGCTCGGACGAGGAGCCGCTCGCACCGGAGCCCCTGCACGTGACCCAGGGACCGCGCCAGGATCTTCGCGCCTTCGAGCTCGGGAGCGCGGGCACGCGGCGGGTGCTGGTCAGTCGGCCCACCCCGCGGGTCGAGCACCCCGGAGCTCGTTCGACCGCTCCGATGGTCGTGCCTGCGTCGTAGCCCCGCGTAGCACGCCCTGCTAGCCTGGCCGCGCGTGCCGAGCCCTTCGTTTACCCCCCGTCGGCGCCTCGCCCTGGTCACCGGCCTCGCCCTCGCCGGGTTGAGCTTCGTGGTCCTCGCATCGCCGCCCACCGACGTCGGCGATCCACTCTCGGTCCCGACTGGCGAGTCGGCCAAGCCGCTCAGCCAACCCAAGGACTTCTCGCGCACGCCCGCCGAAGACGAGATCTGGCAGCTCTACCAAGAGGACAAGCTGCTGACCGCCCGGCGCAAGACCGAGGAGCTGCTCGAAAAGGATCCCGACTCGATCGTCGGTCACTTCGTCCTCGGCCAAGTCCTTCGCCGCGCCGAAGGCTCGCTGCCCAAGGCGATGAAGCACCTTGGCCGCGCGCGCGAGCTCTACGAAGAGAAGTACAAGCCGAACCCGTCCAACGTGCCCGACACGCCCTGGCTGCTGCACCGCGAGATCCTCTACGCCGCGCAGACCCTCGCCGGCGAGCTCGAGCGGCACGAGTACCAGCTGCAGCTGCTCGACTACCACGACTCGCTCTACGACCCGCGGCTGACGGCCGAGCACGCGTGGCCCTTGATGCTGCTCGGCAAGTACGACGAGGCCCGCGAGTACGCCGAGAAGGCGGTCGAGAGCCGCGATGACTTTCAGCGCTCGCTCGGCCGCAACGCCCTGTGTGCGATCGAAGGCGAGGCCGGCACCCGGACCAAGCGCTTCGAGGCCTGCCTCGCCGCCTACGACGAGGCCGCCGCGCGAGCCAAGCACGACGACCCCTTCGCCCGGCCCGACGCGATCACCAGCACGACCGTGCACGCCTACAACGCCGCGCTCGCGGCCTCGAGCGTGCTGCGGCCCGACGAGGCCGAGCGCTTGGCCAAGGCCGGCACGACCCGCATCGAGTTCACGCCCGCCAACCCCTGGCGCTTGATGGTGCGGCTCTACACCGATCAAGGCCGCATGAGCGACGCCGTGCTCGCGCTGCGCGAGATGCAGTCGTGGCGGCGCAAGCAGCCGCCCAACCTGCGCGAGCAGTCGCGGGCCGAGACCGACATCGCCTACGCGACCGTGCTCTTGGTCGCCGGCGAGACCGAGACCGGCATGCGCATCGTCGACCGGGCGATCGCCAACCCCGATCGCCGCGGCCTGACCTCGTCGTCCAAGGAGCAGACGCTCGGCGCCCACGCGCTGCTTCGCCGGGCGATGCGGCTGACCCACGCCGAGATCGAGCACGAGCGCGGGACCTGGTCGGGCACCACGGAGCGGGTCGAGATCGGCGCCCAGGCGCTCGAGCGGCGCGCCCACACCTGGGCCGACGAGGAGCGGATCCGCGGGGTGCTCGGCGACGACGAGCGCCTGGTCCGGACCTTCCGCATGTACGTGTCCGGTGGCTTGGATCCGGTCCCGAGCTGGTTGGTCGGCGACCTGATCGAGGTGCTCGGCGCCGGCGTGGTCTCGGTCGTGCTCGACATGGCCCGGGCCGAGGAGAAGGCCGAGATGCTCGACGAGCTCGAGCCCTACTACGTCGCGCTCGAGGCCGAGCTCGCGCTGCACCGTGGCGACGAGAGCGAGGCGCTCGAGCTGGCCGAGAAGGCGCTGGATCAGCTGCCCGAGTTCGAGAAGCTGCTGCGCGCTCGCGTGGCCGCGGTCGCGGGCGAGGCTGCGCTCGAACTCGGGCAGGAGAGCAAGGCGCTCGGGTTGTTGGCGACCGCGATGCAAGCGGACGCGGGCGTGGTGCGGCGGCGGGGGATCGTGCTTCCGGCCAAGCTGACGATCGAGGCGAGCGGGCCAGTCGCGGAGCGGGTGGTCGAGCTGCTCGAGCGCTCGCCTCGCTTCGACTTTGATGGGTCGGGTTTCGAGGTGGTCGTGCGCGGGCAAGGCAGCGAGCTCGAGATCTGCCTCAACGAGGCTGGCGGGGCGCTCTTGTCTTGCGCGGTGCCGAAGGCTCCGGAGGCCGAAGCCGAGACCGACGCGGTGGCTGGGCCGGACGGGGCCAAGCCGAGCGAGCCGGCGGAGCTCGAGGATGACGAGTGGGCAGCGCTCGCGGTCGAGGCGTTTCACGAGCGGGCGTTTGCGATGCCGGTCGGGTTGTCGAATGTGGATCTGGGGTCGCTGGATGGGACCGCGACGATCTCGGAAGAGGCGGCGCGCGAGCAGATGGAGGGGCTGCTGCAGAAGATCGAGGGCGACGCGGACTGAGGGATGTCGGGGTTACTGTTTCTTGATTTTGATGAACGAGAACGATCCGTCCGCCCCCACTCCGTCCAGAAATGTCGAGAACGCCTGCTTCTTGGGTAGACCGGTGTATGGATCGGCGTAGTAAACCCACCCGCCGGTCGGCTCGGCAGGAATATGCTCGATCTTGTACACAGCCATATAGTGACCGTATTTTACATTGTTAATGGTAATTTCACCGAGCGCCACTACGAGATACCCATTATCCAGAGCACTCTTCATTTTGTCGCGGGCGGTCGCCCGCACCGTCGTCCACTCCTTCGCCGGCACGACAAACTCAGGATGTGCATCCGTCACGATTCGCAGCGCATCGATATTCGCCTCATAGTGACCCGCATAAGTATACGGATACCCCTGAATGGGCGTAGCGAGCAGCCGCTGATGGAACCACTCGAGCTGGGTGAGCTTACCCTCCTTCGCAATAGGAACATTCCTCAGAAGATTTATCGCGCTCGCCACTGCAGCCTGGCCACAGAACCACCATCCCGAGCCAGTGTAGGATGGAATTTCGGTAACGAGGCTTTGATTCACGATCTTGCTCCCATCTGTCACCACCAAAGTTCCGTGGATCGATACCGGCTCCGCGTCTTCGTCAGTCGGAACAACGAGGTCATCACCTCCGTCAGCAGTCAGGTCGTCCCCCTCACTGTCCTCGTCGACCGACTCATTGAGGGGATCGCCATCGTCGGCGACGCACCCCCCAAAAACCACAACCCCAGCCAGGAGCACTTTAGCCACTGCGGCGAATCGATTCATAAGCACACGATACCTCGACATATGGGGTTGTCAACGCCCCCCTCGCGCCACAATGAATGCCGTCATATCAGCAACAGCCAATCGACGGAACACAGACTCAATCGATCTTCCGACCCAAACATTCAGGCAACGAGCTTTGTGCCGCAGACGGGCGGGTCCATCTCGACACGAATGCTCGCGTGCCCCCCCGCCCTTACTCTCCCCAAGAACATCTCCCGGAGTTCAGGAGGTCGCCACGCACTCGCGCACCGCATCCGCGCAGTGCTCCGCAGGCATCATGGTCAGCGCCGCGCCGACGGCCGCTCGACCTCGGCGAGGGTCCTATGCCAGCACGGTGGTTCGGGCCAGGGACCGCAAGCCGCGAAAACTGCACGCGCGACCGGGTTGTGTCACTTCGCTAACAGCCGAGTGTCCGCCGGTGGAGTCCACGATCCAACGGTCGCGAAGCCCACACGAACATCGACCCATGGATCCCCCGCTTGCCCGCCCTGCAACACCATCCGATAGTGCACACGGCTGGTCATGTCCATGCTCCGCTCTCCCCTACCCGTTGCGCTCGTTCTCGTTTCGTCGCTCCCCCTCGCCTGCGGCGGAGACGAGCGCGCCGACATCGGCGACGACGGCGTGACCTCGCTGAGCAACGACGAGGCCGACGACCCTACCACCGCCGACGATCCCTCGGAGAGCGCCGACGACAACACGACGCTCGACGAGGGCCCCGACACCTGCACGACCGACGCCGACTGCCCCGACGGCACGGTCTGCCTGCCCGCCTCCGGACAGTGCCTGCCCGAGGGATCGTGCGTGCTCGACGAGGACTGCCCCGAGGGCCAGGTCTGCACGGACGAGGGCACCTGCATGATCGGCAGCGAGTGTGGCGGGTTCGAGTTCTCGATCGAGGCGGTCCCGCCCAACCTGCTGATCATGCTCGACCGCAGCGGCAGCATGGACGCGGACGTCCCGAACACCGACCTCAACCGCTGGGAGGTCGCCAAGGTCGCGATCAACCAAGTCACGACCACGTTCGACGCCAAGATCCGGTTCGGGCTCGCGACCTACTCGGCCTGCATGGGCAACGGCTGCGCGCCGGGCACGATCGTGGTCCCGATCGCCGACATGAACGCGGCGGCGATCAACGGCTTTTTGGACATGACCGTGGGCGTCGGCTCGGGCAACGGCCAGGCGGTCAACGGCGAGGGCAAGATCGAGTACCTGTGCGACTCGGGCGACCCCGAGACCAACACCGGCGCGTCGCTCAACGTCCAGGTCGGCAACCCGGTGCTGCAAGACCCAGCGCGGGACAACGCGATCCTGCTGATCACCGACGGGGCCGAGAGCGGCGACTGCATCTTCGACGGGATCAACGGACCGACCGCGGCGGCGAACCTGCTCGGCCAGGCGATCCCGGTCAAGACCTTCGCGGTCGGGTTCGGCGGGGCCAACCTCGACGAGATCAACAACATCGCGCAGGCCGGCGGGACCACGCAGGGGTACCTCGCCGACCAGGCCGCCGACCTCGAGATGGCGCTCGACCAGATCGCCAACGCGGTCGCGACCTGCACCTTCGAGCTCGATCAGGTGCCGCCGGACGTGGCCGAGATCTACGTGTTCTTCGACAAGGATCCGGCGGGCGTGCCCAACGATCCGACCAACGGCTGGACCTACGATCCGGTGACGAACACGGTCACCTTTCACGGGGCGGCCTGCGAGGCGATCAAGAGCGGGACGGTCGTCGACATCGACATCGTCTACGGCTGCAACGAGCCACCGATCGGGTAAGGCCGAGCGACTCTGAACAGCGCGCACAGCCCGAGGACGCGCCCGCGTATGCTCGAGCGACATGCTGCTGCTCGGCCTCGCGCTCTCGTTGCTCGCTCCGCCGAGCTCGACCTCCGAAGCTCCGAGCGAGGACGTCGAAGGGATCAGCGAGCCCGAGCCTCCGCTCCCCGAGCCCGAGCTCGTCGAAGAGCAGCCCCCGCTGCCCGACATCCGCTTTCGCCTCGAGATCGATCTCCCGGTGCTGATCGGCTTCACGGGCGTCTGGGGCATCACCGAGGGGTTCAAGGACCAGATCGCGCCCCAGGAGTGCAAGTGGTGCACGCCCGGGAAGATCGATCGAGCGACCCGCAACGGCCTGGTCTGGTCCGACTATGACGCGGCCGCGCTGAGCTCCGACATCATCGCCTACGGCGTGATCCCGGCGCTCTCGCTCACGCTGACCTTGGTCGGGGTCGGTCGCGAGGGCGAGTGGCGAAAGATCCACGAGGATCTGATCGTCGCGCTCGAAGCCGTGGCAGTCTCGGCTGCGCTGGCCAACGCGATCAAGCTGATGACGGCTCGCCAGCGCCCCTATGCTCGCTACGCGAGCGAGCCGATCCCCTTCGCCGACGACAGCGATCAGAACCTCGGCTTCCCCTCGGGCCACACCAGCTTCGCGTTCTCGCTCGCCACCGGCTTCGCCAGCGTCGCGACGCTGCGCGGGCGCAAGCTCGCGCCCGTTTTTTGGGGGGTCGGAGTCCCGCTGGCCGGCTTCGTCGGGTACCTGCGGATCGCCGGAGACCGCCACTACCTCGGCGACGTGCTGGTCGGCGCGGGGCTGGGGACGCTGGTGGGTGTGGGCCTACCCTTCCTGCTCCATCATCCGCGCTGGGGTGTGATCCCTCGCCGCACCAGTCGCTCGGATCAACACGCCTGGTGGATCGCGCCCGCGCCAGGCGGCGTGGTTCTCGGCGGTCGCATCTAATGCATGTGCCAGGGTCGGCCCGCCGGGTCATGGGCAATTGTGGCCCTGCGACAGCTCGTTCGATTGTTTGCCGGCTTTCTGGCAAATCTTGCCGTTCGATGATGCTGGCCAGACACCACGCATGAGCACTAAGGTCGTGGCATGAGCCAAGCACGGCGGACCGTCGGGGAGTGGATGTCGAAGCAGCCCCACACGATCGGCGACGATCAGACACTCGCCAACGCCCGCGAGCGCATGCACCACTGGCACGTGCGTCACTTGCCGGTCCTCCACGGCGGGCACCTCGTCGGAGTGCTCAGCGAGCGCGACATCAACTTGGCCGAGGCGCTGGCCCAGGTCGACCTCGCGCAGGTGCGGGTCGATGACGCGATGACCGAGGACCCCTGGACCACGCGAGCGGACGCAGCGCTGACCGAGGTCGCTACGATGATGGCCGAGCGCCGCATCGGCACCGCGATCGTCGTCGATGATGCCGAGCAGGTCATCGGTGTGTTCACCACCACCGACGCCCTGCGGGCGCTCGCGGAGCTTGCCGGTTGAGTAGGAGCGAGGGTGCCATGCAGATGGAGAACTCGAGCTTCATGTTCGAGGGCCTGACTCCGGCCCCCGGCTTCTTCGACGAAGTGATCAACTACATCGGGTTCACCGCCGACGACTCGCTGCGCCTGCGCGAGTTCCTGCCGATCGCGGAGCCGCACTTCGTCCGCATCTCCGAGCACTTCTACGAGCGGATCGTCGCGCACCCGCACGCTCACGAGGCGATCAGCGGCGGGCAGGAGCAGATCGAGCGGCTCAAGCGGACGCTGGTCGAGTGGATGCGCACCGGCCTGCTCGGCCCGCACGACGAGGACTTCTGCCGCCGTCGCGCCCGCATCGGCCACATCCACGTGCGCATCGGCCTCCCGCAGCGCTTCATGGTCACGGCGATGAACGTGATGCGGCTCGACTTCCGACGCGTGGTCGAGGACCAGCTCAGCGAGCTGTCCGAAGAGCAGATCCGCCAGCTCAACGACTCGCTCGATCGGCTCTTCGATCTCGAGCTCGCGATCATGCTCGAGACCTACAAGCTCGAGGCCGAGGATCGCCTGCGTCGCCGCGAGCGGCTGGCCACGATCGGCCAGCTAGCCGCCAGCATCGGCCACGACCTCCGAAACCCGCTGAGCGTGGTCGAGTCTTCGCTTTACATCCTGCGTCGGCGCATGCAGGACGACGAGCGGGCGCTCCGTCACGTCGAGCGGATCGGCCAGCAGGTCGACGAGTGCGACGCGATCATCACCCGACTGCTCGACATGGCGCGCAACCAGCCGCCTCGCCGGGATCGGATCGAGGCCGCGGTGTTGTTCGAGCAGGCGATCGCCAGCGCCCGAATTCCGGACACCTTCACCGTCGAGCGTCGCGGCCTCGACGGCCTCGATCTTTGGATCGACGCGGGGCTGATCAAGCAGGCGCTGATCAACCTGCTGATCAACGCGGTTCAGGCGCAACGCGGCGGCCAAGGCCGCATCCGGATCTCGGCCGAGCAAGACGACGAATATGTCACGCTCGCCGTCGCTGACGCCGGGCCCGGCTTCGACTCACACACGCTCCCAATCATCTTCGAGCCCTTGGTCACTACCAAGGTCAGTGGGACAGGCCTCGGTCTGGCGCTCGTCAAGAGCGTCGTCGAGCGCCACGGGGGCCACGTGAGCGCCGACAATCTTCCCGAGGGCGGGGCTGTGGTTAAACTACACTTGCCGGCGGCAATGCCTGCCGCATGATGCCCATGGTGAGCCAAACTCAGCAGCCCTCGGTCCTCGTCATCGACGACAACGAAGACCTCGCCGAGAACATCGCCGAAATCCTGGGTGACTTCGGCGTCGAGGTGCGAATTGCCAGCGACGCCCCCTCGGCGTTGCAAGCGTTTTTGGAGCGCGAGTGGAGCCTGGTCGTGACCGACGTGCGGATGCCAGGCATGGATGGCATCGCGCTGCTCTCGGAGCTCAAGCGGCACGACCCGACCACCCCGGTGCTGGTGATGACCGGGTTTGCCGATGGCGACACGGTCGCGCGAGCGCACAACTCGGGCGCGCTCGCGGTCATGCACAAGCCGCTCGATCTCGACGACTTCCTCGGGCTCGTCGAGCACATCTCCGAGGCCCACTCGCCGGTGTTGGTCGTCGAGGACGACGTGGCGCTGTGCGGCAACCTGACCGACATCCTGTGCGAGCAGCAAGGAGTGCTCCCGCACCCGGCGACCAGCGTCGAGCTGGCCCGTCGGCTCGCCGAGCGGATCGACTTCGACGCGGCGCTGATCGATCTGCGGCTGCCTGACGGTGATGGGATGCTGCTTGCCCGCGAGCTGCAGCGTCGGCCCGACGGTAGCCGGCGGCGCGTGATCATCATGACTGGCCACCCCGAGGAGCTCGGTCGCGCGCAGCAAGCTGTCGCCAACGACGATGTCGTGGTGATCGCCAAGCCCTTCCTGGTGCCGAGCCTGCTCGAGCACCTGCGTACTACCGAGTCAGTCGCCCGCGGGGCCGAGTAGAGACTG
>CBFGLP010000320.1:0-7714 GCA_965649595.1 uncultured Myxococcales bacterium
GTGACGATCCGCGACATGATCCAGACGGACGCATCGATCAACCCGGGCAACAGCGGCGGTCCCTTGCTCGACTCGGCCGGGCGCCTGATCGGGATGAACACGATGATCTACTCCAAGACCGGCAGCTCGGCGGGCATCGGCTTCGCCGTGCCGGTCTCGACGATCCGTCGCTTGGTCCCGCAGATCATCCAATACGGCGCGCCGCGCCGGCCCGCGCTCGGCATCGAGGTCGTCGCCGATACGATCAGCAAGCGCGCGGGTGTGCGCGGCGTGATCATCGAGGCGGTCGCGCCCAGCGGGCCGGCGGCCAAGGCCGGCCTGCGCGGGTTGACCCGCACCCAGGATCAGATCGTGCTCGGCGACGTGATCGTCGGCATCGAGGAGCACGAGATCGAGGACTACGACGACCTGTTCAACGCGCTCGATCGCTACAACCCCGGCGACACCGTCGGCGTCAAGGTGCAGCGCGGCGGCGAGGTGTGGGAGATCCCGGTCACGCTCACCTTGCTCGCCAGCGAGTAGCCGGGCGCCGCTCGACGGCGTACCTTGCCGGACCATGGACACGCTGCTGCGCGCCATCAACGAGGCCGAGACCATCCGCGTGGTCGCGGCGATCACCACCGAGGCCGTGCGCGAGGCTTGTCGCCGCCAGCAAGCCAGCGGGATCGCGGCTATCGTGGTCGGTCGGGCGCTGACCGCCGGGGTGTTGCTCGCGACCTTGGCCAAGAGCGAGCGTGAGCGGGTTCGGATCCATTTTCGTGGCGGCGGGCCGATCGGTGGTCTGGTCATCGACGCGCACGGTCGGGGCCGCGTCCGTGCTTGTCTCGAGCGCGCGCTGCCGAGCGATGACCCGGCGGCGCGGATCGACGCTGGGCTGGCGCGACCGAGCACCGCCGCCGCCGTCGGCCACGCAGGGGAGCTGGTCGTCACCCGCGACCTCGGGCTCGCGCAGGCCTATCAGGGCATGGTCGAGCTGAGCAGCGGCGAGGTCGACGAGGATCTCCAGCACTACCTCGATCGCAGCGAGCAGCTGCCTTCGGCGCTGCGCTGCGAGGTCGTGCTCGACGGTCAAGGCCAGGTTGTCCGCTCGATCGGCGTGCTCGCGCAGTCGTTCCCGGGCAGCGACCCGAGCGTGATCGAGGAGGTCCGCGAGCGCCTCGAGGGCGTCGAAGGGCTCGTCTGCGTGGCGACGCAGGAGCGCCCGATCGACGAGCTGGTCGGGTTCGCGCTCGGTGGCGAGGAGTTTCGGCGCATGCTCGAGTACCCGGTCGAGTTCCACTGCCCCTGCGGGCCCGAGCGGGCGATCTCGGTCCTCTCGACCCTCGGGGCCAACGATCTCGACGACCTCGCCAACGAGCAGCCGGTCACCGAGGTCCGGTGCAACTTCTGTGGCAAGGTCACCGAGCTCAGCGCGGCTGAGGTCCGCGAGGTCGCGGCCGCGCTGCGGGCGATCCAGTCGTGAGCCGATCATCATGGCCAGCAAGCCGCTTCGCTTTCGCGTGATCCCGGTCGAGCAGGGCGTGTCCCTGCGCAACCTGTTGGCCAGGCGCATCAAGGGCCTCGGGCTCGAGGGCAGCGCCGAGCTGATCCGCCGCGGAGGCGTCTACGTCAACCGCTTGCGGGTGCGCCTGCCCAACGTCCTGGTCGCGCCGGGCGAGCGGATCACCGTCTACCGGGAGGCCCTCGACGCGCAGCCGCTCGATCCCGAGTCGCTCGTGTTCATTCACCGCGAGCCCGACTTCGTGGTCATCGACAAGCCCGCGGGGGTCCCGGTCGCGGCGGTCCGCGAGACCTCGGTCGGTGCGTTGAGCGAGGCGCTCGTGCATCGGCTCGAGGCCGAGGGCGTCCAGCGGCCCTACGTCGGGGTGGTTCATCGACTCGATCGCGGCGCGTCGGGGCTGGTGCTGTTCACGATCCGCAGCGTCGCCAATCAGTCGCTGCACAAGCAGTTCCGCGAGCACCGGATGGGCCGCAGCTATCGCTTGCGCACGCTCGACCTCGACCCCTCGCGCCCGGCCCCCGAGGAGATCAGCGTGGACACTCCCTTGGTCCGGCTGCATGGTGGTGGCGTCAAGCTCGGGCGGCCGGGTGACGCGAACGCGATCCCGGCGGTCACTCATCTGCGTCACGTCGCGCGCGTCGAAGTGGAGGGGAGGATCGAGCACGTCTGGGACGCGCAGCTCGAGACCGGGCGGACGCATCAGATCCGCGCGCACGTGGCCTCGCTTGGGTATCCGATCGTCGGCGATCACCGCTACGGGCCAGGCGGTTCGGTCGAGGCGATGAAGGACGAGGACGAGGACGAGGCCGACGCACACGCGCGCCTGCTGCTGCACGCGTGGAAGCTGGACCTCGACCACCCGATCAGCGGGGCGGCGATGCACTTCGAGACCTCGCTGCCCGAGTGGGCCCGAGTGCCTGCGTAGCTGGCTGCGTAACCGGTCGCCCATACCCGCGTACGCTCGGGCGCATGACCAACCCGCTGTTTACCCCGCTGCGCGTGGGCGAGCTCGAGCTGCCCAACCGGATCTTGATGTCGCCGATGACCCGCTCGCGCGCGCGCCAGCCCGGGAACGTGCCGACCGAGCTGAACGCTCGCTACTACGCCCAGCGCTCCTCAGCCGGCTTCATCATCTCCGAAGCCACGCAGGTCAGCGCCGAGGGGCAAGGCTACTCCTACACGCCCGGCCTCCACAGCGACGAGCAGGTGGCGGGTTGGCAGACCGTGACCGAGGCCGTGCACGCCAATGGTGGCAGGATCCTCGCTCAGCTCTGGCACGTCGGCCGGATGTCGAACGTGGCCTTTCACGGAGGCGAGCCGCCGGTTGCCCCCTCGGCGATCAACGCCAACGCGCAGATCTTCCTCGATGGCAACTTCGCGCCGACCTCGACACCGCGCGAGCTCGCGACCGGAGAGGTTCAGCGGGTCGTCGACGACTTTCACCGCGCTGCCGCACGAGCCAAGCAGGCCGGCTTCGACGGCGTCGAGCTGCACGGGGCCAACGGCTACCTGATCCACCAATTCCTCAGCGACCAGGCCAACCAGCGGACCGACGTGTATGGCGGTAGCGTCGAAAATCGGATCCGCTTCGCTGTCGAGGTGGTCGAGGCGATGGTCGACGTGTGGGGCCCCGGCCGCGTGGGCGTCCGCCTCTCGCCTGGCTTTGGCATGAACGGCTGCGGCGAGACGGATCCGCTCGGGCTCTACGGTGCGCTGGTCGACGAGCTCGGTCGGATCGGGATCGCGTTCATCGACGTGATCGAGCACTTCGGTCCGCCCGACAAGCGCCCGCGCGAGCCGAGCGAGCTGCATCGATCGTTGCGATCGCGCTTTTCGGGCGCATATCTGGCCAACGGTGGCTACCTGGGCGATACGGCCCGGACCGCGGTCGAGGCCGGGCACGCCGACGGGATCATCTTCGGCAGCACCTTCTTGGCCAACCCCGATCTGCCCGAGCGGATCCGTCGGGGGGCGCCGCTGAACCAGGCGGACCACAGCACCTTCTATGGAGGCCAGGCCAAGGGGTACATCGACTACCCGAGCTTGTCTTGGGCGCTCGACAAAGGTTGAGTCGGGGCCGGCGGTCCTGAACAATCGACCCTCTCGCGCTCGCGGGAGGGTCGATGCGTTTGGGTGATCCAAAAATCGACAGCACCCTCGAAAAACTCTGCAAGAGCCTCCCCGCCCGGGCCGACACGTGGGCATGAGCCGGAGGTCTGTCTGATGGGACCCGTACACGCGGGAATGGTGCAGCTCCTTCGTCGGGCACCCAAGCTGCTCGTCGAGCTGCTGATCCACGCCAAGGTGCTGCCCGACGAGGTGCTCGAGTGGAAGCGCCACGTGCTGCCGACCGAGGCGGTCGTCACCCGGCCGAAGCGACGGAGGCGCGAGCTGCGGTCGGACATCGTCTTGTTGGTCGCGGCGCCCGAGGTGGATGTCGAGAATGCCGAGGCTCGCAAGGAAGCGCTCGCAAATGAGCGTGCGTTTGCGGTCATCTTCGAGTTTCAGCGGGTCAGGGACGAGAGTCGCGCTGACGCCTGGTCGGACTACTGGACCGCATATCGTCTGGATCTCGGCCCGAAGATGCGCCTGGTGATCATGACATTCGAGCCAGCCGTGGCCCGTTGGGCCAACCGCAGGACCGATCGATTACGCCGGCTCCTGCACGTCTGCGTGGTCACACCCAGCGACCTTCCGCGGTGGGTCGCCGTCGATGGCAAACGCGAGCCCGAGCGGGCGGTGCTGAGTGCCATGTTGCACGGGCGCAGCGAGGATGGTTCCGAGTTCATCCGTGAGGCGCTGCGGGCCTTGGAAGGACTCGACGAACAGCTCGCGGTGATCTACGAAGAGATGTTGTTGGAGCACTTGGACGACAAGCTCGTGATCGAGTCGTCCGACACGAAGGAGAGCGCCATGAACGAGATCAGCGAAGTCGATCGCCGCGATGTCGAGAAGAGCCCCCGTCCCCTCCTCCAGATCGCGGCGGCCTGGAACCGGCAGCAGGGGCGCAAGGAAGGGCTGGAGGAGGGGCTTCAGCAGGGGCTTCAGCAGGGGCAGCTCGAAGCCCGGGCCAAGATGATCGTCGAGATCCTCACTCTTCGCGGAGTGCCTATCCACCCCGACTTGCGGGCGCAGATCCTCGAGTGCCGGCAGTCGGATACGCTCGATGCTGCCTTCGCGGCTGCGCTGCGGGTGAGCGACGCCAGCGAGCTCCCTTCGCTCGAGGGGTGAGCAGCTTTCGATGATCACCACCACTGCGGCTGGGCTCGGCATCGTCCCCGAGGCCGGATGACGGACGCTCGCGCCAGTGACGCGGAGCGAGTCTCTGGGTCGCCGAGGATCGTCCTCGGCAGAGATGGTTGCACCGGGGGCGGATCGAGCGCGACACTGCGATCAGCGATGGCTTCGTCGGCGAGCGATCCCTTTGGCCTCCTCGAGCCCAGTCACCGTCTCGATCCTTACCCGACCTACGAACGCCTCCGCCGTGAAGCGCCGGTCTACTTCAGCGAGCCGCTCGGCTGCTGGTTGATCACCCGTTACGCCGACGCGCTCGCTTGTTTTCGTGATGATCGGCTCTCGGCGAACCGCTCGAGCGGCTATGCGGCCAAGCTGCCGCCCGAGAGCCGGGCGATGCTCGCTCCGCTGCTGAGCAACTTCGGCCGCTGGATGCTGCTGATCGACCCGCCCGATCACACGCGCCTGCGTGGCTTGATCGCCAAGACCTTTACTCCTGCGGTGATCGAGCGGCTGCGCCCGCGGATCGAGGCGCTGACCGACGAGATGCTCGACCGCCTCGCTCGCACCGAGGAGTTCGATCTGATCAGCGAGATCGCCTATCCGCTCCCGGTCATGGTGATCGGCGAACTGCTCGGGCTGCCGCACAAGGACTCGGACCGCCTCAAACACTGGTCCGACGCGCTCGCGGCCTTCCTCGGAGCGAGCGCGATGAGCCCCACGATCGTCGGTGGGGCGCTGCGGGCAGTGGTCGAGCTCGAGACCTACTTCCGCGCGCAGCTCGAGCGCCGCCGCAACGAGCCGGGCGACGATCTGCTGACCATGCTCCTGCAGGCGCACGAGCAGGACGATCGGCTCGACGAGCAGGAGCTGCTCGCGACCTGCACGATGCTGCTGTTCGGCGGCCACGAGACCACGACCAACCTGATCGGTAACGGCGTGCTCACGCTGCTGCGTCACCCCGCTCAGCTCGCGCGCTTGCGCGCCGCACCGGATCGCTTCACCGAGAGCGGGATCGAGGAGCTGCTCCGCTTCGAGAGCCCCGTGCTGCGCATGGGTCGAGTCGCCCGCGAGCCGATCGAGCTCGGCGGCCAGACCATCCAGCCTGGCGATCGGGTGTTCATCATGATCGGCGCGGCCAACCGCGATCCGGCGGCGTTTCGCGAGCCCGACGTGCTCGATCTCCTGCGCTCCGACAACAAGCACCTGAGCTTCGGGCTCGGGGCCCACTATTGCATCGGTGCGGCGCTCGGTCGGCTGGAAGCCAGGATAGTGATTCCTCGCCTGCTCGCTCGCTTTCCCGCGCTTCGGCTACCGAACATCTATCGTCCGCGTTGGATCGATAATCTGACCGTTCGGGGCCTCGAAGAGCTGCCGCTCCTGCCTTGACCATCCCGAGCTCGCACGCGCGGAATCAGTGTGCGCTATCTCCGCGAGGTCGGACTCACCTCGAAGTGTGCCCCGAAGAGCCGCGGAAACGGTTGGAAAGCAACCTCTGGCCACGTACCATCCTGCGCCGCGAGACGACTCGCAGGAAAGCCGAGAGAAGAAGAGATGCCGCAGTTGAAGCTGTTGGATTTGCGCTGCATCAAGAGCCAAGAGGTCGGCGGCGACGAGCCCTACCTCAAGGTTCGAGGCAACAAGGTCTGGTCCGCGTCCAGCGACATCAAGAGCGGTGCGGCGGTCAGCCTTCGCTCGCTCGCACCGATCCCCTTCAAGGACGAGGTCGAGGTCGCGCTCATGGAGAAGGACTCGTTCCGCGACGACTGCCTCGGGCAAGGGAGCGTCACCTCCTACTCGCTCGGCCAGGGCCAGCAGGAGCTCAACTTCGAGGACGAGGGCGCCCACTACCAGCTGATCTACGAGATCATCGCGTAGTCGCGCTGACGTCCGGGTTGGGACGTCCGTCGTGCGCTCGGTAGGTTGGTCCACACAAAACACGGCGGGCTGCCCGGCTCGCCTCCCCGCTTGGAATCATCGTCGGTGAGTCGGTCGACTCCCGACGATGAAGTCCAACTTCGGATCGTGGGTCCTCGTGGGGGCGCTCGGGCTAGTCGCCTGTGATGCGAGCGAGGCAGAGCCCAAGCAGGCCGACGCCGAGGTCGCCGTCCAAGCCAGCTATACCCTCGCCTCCGAGGAGCTGGATCTCGCGACCGTCACCGCGTTGATCGAGCGCGAGGATGTTCGTGACGCGGCCTCGCTCGAGGCGTTGATCAACGCCGAGGAGTCGAGCGTCGTGATCGACATCGACGACGACGGCAAGCGGGACTTCGTGCAGGTCCACGAGGTCGCGGTCGCGGGTCGTGTCGATGTTCCGGCGGTTGTGGGTGAGGCGGAGGTCGAGGCCGTCGCCGAGGTCGAGGGCGGCGTGGTCGTCGATGCAGACGATGGCGAGCGGGTCCGCTTCGAGCTGCGGGCCGTGCCCTCGTCGAAGGTCGTCGAGGTCGAAGCGAGCGAGGCCGTGCTCGCCAGCGAGGTCGAGGTCGAGACCGTGGTCGTAGCGAGCCTCGACTTCCAGCTCGACGTCGAGGCGTCCGCGGTCGTGGTCGAGGCCAGCTACGCGCCGATCGTTGTCGTCAGCGAGTCGGTCGAGGCCACCTACGTGCACCGGATCTCCCTGACCCACCACCACGATCACCTGGTCGTCGTGGGCGCGCCCTTCCTCGCGTGGATGTGGATCGACGTGCGCCCGGTCTACGTCGGCCACGTGCACCTACCGCCCGGCCAGGCGAAGAAGCTCGGTCTTCATTGGCACGGCCACGGCCACGGACACGGGCATGGCAACGTCCACGTGAAGGTTCATGACGGCCCGGACAAGGTGCACGTGAAGGTCCACGACAAGGGCCACGGGTCCGAGAAGGTGCACGTGAAGGTCCATGACAAGGGCCACGGGCCCAACGAGGTGCACGTCGAGAGCAATGGCGGCGGGACCAAGGTGCACGTCAAGGGCGGCGGCAAGGGCAGCGGCGGCGGCAAGAG
>CBFGLP010000321.1:0-3576 GCA_965649595.1 uncultured Myxococcales bacterium
CAAGCGCCGGCACCCGTGCACGTGCAGGCGCCGGCGCTCGAGCAGCGCCGAGCGAGCCAGCCAGTTGGCGCCGGGATCGATCTCTCGGCCGAGCTCGCGCTGATTCGGGCGGCCAAGGCCGCGGATCCGGGCGAGGCGCTCGAGCTGCTCGCCGAGCATGCCGAGCGGTTCCCGAGCGGCACCCTGACGAGCGAGCGCGAGGGCCTATGGGTGCTGGCGCTGTGTCGGCTCGATCGCCGGAGCGAGGCGCAGAGCCGGGCCGAGCGCTTCGTCGCCGAGCACCCGAGCTCGCAGCTGGTCGATCGGATCGTGAGCGAGTGCCCGGGGCTCGAGCTCGATGAAAAATCGGCGAGGTAGCGACCACAGATTCGTTTGGGTCTGGTCATTGCCTCGGTCATGACGACCTACACCAACCGTCCATGGATTGCCGGCTTGCTGCTGCTCGGCGGCGTGTTCGCTCCTGCTTGTGATGTCGGGAACAAGGACATCGGCGCCGACGAGGCCGACACGAGCGAGAGCGGCGATGTGGGAGACACCACCGATACTGCGGACACCGCCGATACTGCGGACACCGCCGATACTGCGGACACGGCAGACACGGCAGACACGGCAGACACGGCCGACACCGCCGATACTGCGGACACGGCAGACACTGCCGACACCGCGGATACGGCCGACACCGGTGAGCCAATCGAGGGCTGCGAGTGCATCGCCGACCAACCGGAGCTCGAGCTCCCGATGCTGCCCTCGTGCGGCGAGAGCATCTGCCCGACGATCTCCGCGACCGAAGAGTTCGAGCTCGAGCTCGTGGTCCAGACGCCCGAGGCGCTCGAGTGCGCCTTACAGGCGCTGCGCGATCGAACGCCGGGTCTGCTGACGTGGAGCAGCTCGTTCAACGGTGGGCAGTTCGAGGACATCGGCTATGTGCTCATCCTCCCAGACGGCCGCGCGGTCCGGCGCGAGTGGGGGGCCGAGGATCTCGACTACGAGGCCCAGGACGTCACGCTCGGCGAGCTCGCGCCGGCGGCTACCTTCGAGGATTGCCTGGCCAGCTCGGTCGATGCCGATCGCTACTGGTGCCTGCGGATGCCGCTCGCCGAGGTGGCCGCGGTCTGCGAGGAGGGCTGGTTCACCAGCGAGAGCTGAGCGATCGGCTCGATACTTCGGCGACCACGGATTTGCTCGCAGCTGGTGATTGCAAATGATGATGACGAACTCCATCGAGCATCCGCGGTTGGCCGACCTGCTGACGATCGCGTGCCTTTGCGTCCTAGCTCCGGCCTGTGAAATCGGAAACAAAGACATCGGCACCGACGAGGTCGGCGACGATGCGAGCGAGGGCGAGTCCGACGAGACCGACGGATCCGAGGAGTCCGACGGATCCGACGAGTCGGACACCGGGGCTGCATTCGACGCCTGCGAGTGCATCCCGGACGGGCCCGAGGACGACCTGCCGGACGGGCCAACCTGCGGAGAGCCGCTCTGCGACATGGTCGCTCTGTACACGGCCGACGATGACCTCTCGGTCTTCGTCTTCAACCCCGACCAACTCGACTGCGCCCTCGCGGCGCTGCGCGACCGAACGCCGGGCACGTTGTCCTGGACGATGGAGGTTCAATCCGAGGCCTATGCGGAGAGCGGCTACCTGCTCATCACGGAGGACGGCCGCGCGATTCGTCGCCACTGGAGCGTGACCTCTATGGAGAACCAGGAGATCCCCGACGTCCTCGAGGTCAGCGACGCCCCGCTCGGCCCGCTCGCAGCACCGGAGTTCTACGTGGATTGCCTGGCCGAGAGCGACGACGTGGCCCGCTTCGAGTGTCTGCGAATGCCTCAGCAGGTGACGGACGAGATCTGCGATGAAGCGTGGAGCCTGTCCGAGCACTAGCAGCGGGACACTAGCAGGCTGTCACGTGCGCTCGTCCACCCGGATCGCTGCGCCTGGGCACACGCACGCCGCCTCACGGACGGCGGCGTGCAGCTCCTCCGGGGGGGCGGCATCGAGCAGGATCACGATGCCGTCATCCCGCTGATCGAACACCTTCGGAGCGAGCAGCACACACTGGCCTGCTCCACAGCACTTCTCCACATCGACAATTACTCGCATTGTAGCTGCTCTTTCGTTGGAGCTGTCGTGTCCGTATTTGGCGTTGCTTCGACGAATGGGGTGAAGGGGGCCTGCCACAGCCCGACCAAGACATCCAATAACCCGACTGCGGCGGCTTCCCAGGTCGATCGCGGGGTGGCGATGCCCTCGTGCAGCGCACGCTCCCGCTCGGCGCACATGTGCACGATGAGCTGCCGGCTCATGTCGCTACGCTCCTCACGGACGTCCTCGGGGAGCACCGGTATGAGCCGGGTCAGCCCCTCGACGATCTCGTGCAATGAAGCCGAGGCGACCGTCTCGTTGATCACGATCCGGCGCAGGGCGGGGTCGGTCGTCGTCTGCGCGATGAACCGCGCGTACCAGCTGGGGATCCCCAACGAAGCGAGGTGCTCGGTGTGCGGTCGGACCAAGCAGGCCAGCCAGTCGCGCAGGTCGAGGGAGCCCTGGATCGCCGTCAGCATCTCAGCGCGCCGCCGCTCGATCGACGGGACGTGCCGGCGCACGATCGCGAGCACGAGGTCGGCCTTGGTTCCGAAGTGATAGCCGACGGCGAAGTTGTTCGCTTGACCTGCCGCTTCGCTGATCTGGCGGTTCGAGACCGCCGACACCCCATGCTCGGCGAACAGGCGCTCCGCCGTGACGAGGATGAACTCGCGTGTTTCATTCCTCGTGCGCATGCTTGGTCCTCGATCCGGCCGTGGGTCACCAGCGTACGGGGACGCGCTCGAGCCCGCCGATGAGCAACCCCTCGAGCCGCGACAACTCCTCGACCGGGACAGCCAGCTCGAGCGTGGGGAGCCGACGCAGGAGCACGCTCAACACGGTCTGCAGCTCGGTGCGCGCGAGGGCCTGTCCGACGCAGGAATGCGGCCCGGCGCCAAACGTCAGGTGCGCGTTCGGGGACCGGCGTAGATCCATCGTATCGGCGCGGTCGAACGACCGCTCGTCGCGGTTCGCTGCGGCCATGTTGCAGATCACGGTCGTGCCGCCCGGGAGCGTCTGTCCGGCGACCTCGATGTCCTCCGAGATGAATCGCGGCAGCCCAAAGCCGGAATTCGCGTCGAAGCGCAGCACCTCTTCGACCGCCTGACGGACGAGGGACGGGTCCTCGACCAGCTGCTCCCATCGCCGTCGGTCCGAGAGGAGCATCCCCATCATCTTTCCGATCATGTTCGAGGTGGTCTCGTGCCCGGCCACCAAGATGCCCTGGCCAATGAACATGAGCTCTTGCTCGGTGAGGTGGTGCCCCTCGTCGACGGCCGTGATCAGATCACTGAGCAAGTCATCCCCCGGCTCGGCCCGCTTGGCAGCGATGTGCGCCATGAAGTACTGGGCAAACTCTGCTTGTGCCGCCTCGATCTCCTGCCGAGAATAGCGCGTCACGTTGAGCATCGTGCTGGACCAGTAAGCGAGCTTGTCGCGATCGACCCCCGGGATCCCGAGCAATTCGCAGATCACCCATATCGGCA
>CBFGLP010000322.1:0-8481 GCA_965649595.1 uncultured Myxococcales bacterium
TTCTTGCTGCTGCCGGTCTTCTTGCTGCGCGTCGCTGCGTCGGCCTTCTCGAGCTCGTGTAACGCAGCCACCTCCGCCTGCGCGGCCGCCTTGCGCAGCGCAGCCGCGGCCCGCAGCCGCTCGCCCGCCTCTTGCCGCGCCAGATCGTTCGCGCGTCGCTCGGCCAAGATCCGCGCCTTGCTGGCCGCCCAGCTGCAGATCGGACACTCCGCCAGCTCGTGGTACTGCGCCGGACAGTGCTCGCGCCCGAAGTAGATGATCTTCAGGTGCACGTCGGCCCAGCGGTCGCGGGGAAACACCTTCTTGAGGTCCTCTTCGGTCTGCTCGACGCTCTTGCCGTTCGAGAGCCCCCAGCGGGCCGCGAGTCGATGGATGTGCGTGTCGACCGGTAGCGCGGGCTGATGAAAGGCCTGGGCCATCACGACGCTGGCGGTCTTGTGACCGACGCCCGGTAGCGACTCGAGGCTCTCGAAGTCGGCCGGGACCTTGCCGTCGTATTTGTCGACGAGGATCTGCGCCAGCGCTTGGACGCGCCCGGCCTTGGTCGGCGCGAACCCGAGCTGCTTGATGTGGTGGAGGATCCGTTCGACCGGCAGCTTGGCCATCGCCGCGGGCGAGGGTCCTTCGGCGAACAACCCCGGCGTGACCTCGTTGACCTTCACGTCGGTCGTCTGGGCTGAGAGCAGCACCGCGACCAAGAGCGTGAATGGGTCCTTGTGGTGGAGCGGGATCGGAGGATCCGGGTAGAGCTCGTCGAGCTGCGCGAGGATCTTGCGGGCCTTCTCGGCTCGGGTCACGGCGAGCAGCGTACACGCGCGGGTCGGCGCATCCAGAGGGCGAGCACCCGCGATCGAGCGTCCGAGTCACCCACGTGCGGCTGAGAAGATCTCCGCCCCCAGCCGCCGCAGCTCGTCCAGCGTATCCGGCGGATCACTGTGCCGTACGGCCGTCCACACGTGCAGCTGTGGCCGTGCCTGCGAGATCGCCAGGATCGACCGCTGCGTCCGAAGCCCCAACTCGTGCACGCCCGCGTAGGTCGTGCACACCCGCCGAGCCAGCTCGGCCGCCTCCTCGGGATCAATCCCCTCCCGAGTTGCGACAATCGCTTGTTCAACCAGCTCGCTCGACGGCGGCTCGGGCAGCGCTGGATCTGTCCGGTTGAGCACGACCGCGTCGATCCGCAGCCCGTACTGCGCGAGCTGATCCAGGAACGCCTTGGCCTCGCGGACCGAGAAGGGCGACGCGGTCGTCACCAGCAGCACGCCGGTGGCCTTGCTGCGCAGCAGCTTCTCAAAGTCGCCGCCGCGGCGATGGAACTCGGCCAGCACGTCGGCGAACTCGCGCAAGAAGGTGCCGAGATCACCGATGAACTCGCCGCCGCCGAGCATCGCGAGCGTCTTGCCGAGCACCGAGGTGCCGAGCCCGAGGATCTTGGCGCCGACCCGTCCGGTCCCGGCCAAGAGCCGCGCGCCGGGGTTGTCGATCAGCTCGCGCACGCGCTTGGGCGCGTCGAGAAAGTCGATCGCGTTGGCGGTCGGTGGGGTGTCGAGCACGATCAGGTCGTGCTCGCCCGCGTCGTGCAGCATCTGCACGCGGGCCATCGCCGCGAACTCGAGCGCGCCCGACAAGTGCTGCGCGGTGGCCTTGTAGATCCGACTAGCGAGGATCTTCTCGGCGTGCTCGGGCTTGCTCGCGCAGGTCCGGACGATCGTGTCGAACACCTGCGAGCCGTCGAGCACCAGCGCGTCGAGGTGCACGCCGGGCTCGCGGACGACCGGGACCAGCTCGCCCGCCTTGCTGCGCTCGAGCCCGAGCGCTTGGGCCAGCCGACGCGAAGGATCGATCGTCACGACGACGACGCGACGACCGAGCGCAGCGGCCTGCAGGGCCAAGGCGGCCGCGCAGGTGGTCTTGCCGACGCCGCCCGGTCCCACGCACAGGACGAGTCGGCGGCCGGCGAAGGGCGTGGACGGGCTCTCAGCCATGCCATAACCTCCGGGCCCGATGGCGGCCAACCAGCGAGAGGGATTTCGCATCCGCGTAGGCGAGCGCGAGCATCACGTCGAGATCGTCGCGCTCTCGGACGATCCGAGCGCGCCCGTGCGAGTGCGGGTCGACGGCCACGAGCTCGAGGTCGCCGAGGCGGGCGCCCACGCGCTGCGTGTGGCTGCGACGACCGGTGACGATCATCGCCAGCGCGAGATCACGCTCGCTACGGACCCGCGCAGCCGCGGCGGTCGACCGACCGAAGCTTGGCTCGCCGGCGTGCGAACGCGGCTCGAGGTCCAGACCGAGCGCGAGGCTCGACTCGCCGCCGCGCTCGGTCAGTCCGCCGGCGGAGCGAGCAGCGGCTCGTTGGTAGCTCCGATGCCCGGACGCGTGGTCAAGGTGCTGGTCGCCGTCGGGGACACCGTCGAGCGAGGCGCCCCGGCGGTGATCGTCGAGGCCATGAAGATGGAGAACGAGCTGCACGCCCCGGTCAGCGGCGTGGTCCGGAGCGTTGGCGTCCGCGAGGGCGACACCGTCGACGCCAACCAGATCCTGGTCGAGATCGAGGCGCCGGCCGAGCAATAGAGCCTCAGCCACCGCTCGCGTCCTTCCCGGCGACGATCGCCGCGAGCACCTCGTCGAGCCGCTCGGGTGTGTCGAGGCCCCAGGGCCACCACGGCACGTTCACGAGCCCGACGTTGGGGCGAATCGAACGAGTCTCGCGTAGCCACGCGTCGACGAGCTCGGCCTGCTCGCGACCGCGCTGGCCGACCCGCTCGACCGCCGCGAACATCGAGCTCAGCCGGCCCGCGCGATCCAGCTCGCGCGGCGGAGCCTCGAGCGGAGGCAGCCCGTGTGGCCACAGCTTGTTGACCACCAGCGCGCCGCTGTGCAGGCCGATCCCGTCGTGCAGAGCGCCGGCTAGCTCACCCAGCTCGGTCAGCGGCCACGGCTCGGGCAGCCCGACCAACACCGCTTGGCACATGCCGGGGTTCTGCAGGGCGTCGCGCATGGCGATCGCTTCGCGGGTCAGCGGGCCCTCGGCGACGGTCTCGACGATCGCCTGCGGTACGCCGAGCACCAGGCGCAGGTGGCCGGACGCGGGTCCATCGAAGATCAGCACGTCGAAGCTGCGCGCACGGACGGCCTCGTGCCAGACCTTGCCGAGCACCGCGAAGTCGTCGAGGCCGGGGATCGCTCGCAGCAGCTTGCGAACGACCTTGTTGCCGAACACCGCGTGAGAGAGCGCGGTGCTGCGGGTGACCAGCGCGCCGTACTCTTCGACGCAGGTCGAAGGATCCAGGCGCTGGATGAAGAGCCGAGGCGCGACCTCGACCGGCGTATCCGCGAGCCGCTCGGCGCCCAGCATCCAGGCGAGCCGGTCATCGTGGCCAGTGGTCGCGACGAGGACCTTGCGCCCGCGCCGAGCGAGCGCCACGCCCAGCAGGGCCGCGACGGTCGTTCGACCAACGCCGCCCTTGCCGCTCACGATCAGGAGCCTGCGCGCACCCAGAGCCTTGAAGAGCGCCTCGGGCTCGGTGCGCGGCAGGTCCGGCATCGCGGGCGGGAGGGTGGCACAGCTCGGATCCGCAAACCAGCCGTGCGGGCCCGCACCCTCACGCGAGCGCTCATACAAAGTACGGCTCCATCCGGGCTGAGAAAACCGCGAGCGCTCCGAGGCCGTCCTCATTGACCCGGTCGACATCGATGCCCATGCTCATGCCTCGCGCAAACACTTCGCGCCCGCGGCGTGAGAGTTGTGCTGCCCCTCGGACAAGCCTGGAGACGGTCGTGGCGGTCGAAATCAAGAGCAAGCAAGAGATCGAGAAGATGCGGGCCACCTGTCGGTTGGCGGCCTCGGTGCTGGACTTCATTCGCCCCCACGTCAAGCCTGGCGTGACCACCAACGAGCTCGATCGCCGCTGCCACGACTACATCGTCGAGCATGGCGCCTATCCGGCCCCGCTCAATTACAAGGGCTTCCCCAAGTCGATCTGCACCTCGATCAACGAGGTCATCTGTCACGGGATCCCCAGCGACCGAACGCTGCGCGAGGGCGACATCATCAACATCGACATCACCACGATCCTCGACGGCTACTTCGGCGACACCTCCGAGATGTTCGTGGTCGGCGAGATCACCGACGAGGCCCAGCAGCTGATCGACGTGACCCGCCAGTCGATGTGGCTCGGCATCCTCGAGGTCGCGCCCAACAAGCGGATCGGCGACATCGGGGCCGCGATCTTCGAGTTCGCCCACAAGCAGCACAATTTCGCCGTCGTCGAGGCGTTCTGCGGCCACGGGATCGGGCGAGAGTTCCACATGGCCCCGCAGGTCCCCCACGTCGGTAAGCGCGGCAACGGCCTGCGCCTGCGACCCGGCATGACCTTCACGATCGAGCCGATGATCAACATCGGCACGCCGCACTGCACGATCCTCGACGACAACTGGACCGCGGTCACGCGCGACGGAAAGCTCAGCGCTCAGGTCGAGCACACGGTGCTGGTGACCGAGGATGGTTACGAGGTGCTGACCATGCGCGACAGCGCGTGGCGGCCCTCGGACGCGCGGGCGTGAGGGAGTTACCCGAGGCGCCGCTGAGCCCGATCCCGAGCATGCTCAGCGTCGCTCGGCTCGGGCGAGGACGAGCCTGCGCATGGCCCTGCGCGGGGCCCCAGACGCTCGTGCGGGGTCGCTCGAGCTGGCTGCGTTCTCATGTTGACCCAGCGCGCTCGAACGGGGTTTACTCGCGCGGCAAGACGGTCGAGGGCGAATCCCGCGGCCGACAAAAGGAGCCCCAGCGATGAGCCTCGAGACTGCGACCAACACGATCAAGGAGCGCGTCGGTGACGACGCGGGCCTCGGTGCCACCCTCAAGTTCGATTGTGGTGACGACGGCGTGATCTTCATCGACAGCCGGTCCCGGCCCAACACCGTCAGCAACGACAACCGTGATGCCGACTGCACCGTGGGCGTCGCGATCGAGGATCTCGAGGCGATGCTGGCCGGCGACCTCGCGCCGACCACCGCGTTCATGAGCGGCAAGCTGCGCGTCGACGGCGACATGGGCGTCGCGATGAAGCTGCAGTCGCTGATGTGAGCACGAAGCCGAGCGCTTCGTGCTGAAGGGGGCATCGCCACATCGGCGATGTCCCTTTGTTTTAGCCTTCTAGCGTTGCACTTCTTCGAGCGCCTCGATACGAGCCCGGAGCTCATCGAGCCGCGAGCGCTCGTGGGCCACGTTCTCGCGCAGGGCTTGGCGGGCCGCCAGCTGCCGGGCCGCGAGGGCGTCGAGCGTCGCGGTCAGCTCGAGCAGCCGCGCCGACCACAGGTCCCGCTCCTGGAGATCCTGGCGTTGCTCGGAATCGCCGGGATCGAAGTCGGGTCGGGCCATCGCGCGGTCGAGCTCGTCCATTCGCTCGGTCGCGACCAACGCGAGGTTGAGCGCGTGGTCGAGCTCGCCGTCGAGCTCGTCGCGCTGCTCGACCGGCGTCGCCTCGATCAGCGCGAGCACCCGCTGGACCACGGCGCGCAGGGCCGGGCGATGCCGCGGCGCGAGGGCGACCGAGCGCTGCTCGATCAGCCGCAGCCGCGCGACGATCTTGCTCGGTAGGGCGAGCGGGTGCGCGGGCAGGGCCTTCGCGGTCGGCGAGGCCAAGATCCACGCGACCGTGAAGAAGTAGAAGGGGAACACCGGCAGCAACAAGAAGGTGAGCGGGAGCAGCACGGGGGCGGCGAAGAGCAGCACGATCGCGAGCGGCTTGACCCGCCGAGCGCCGAGCCGCAGCGCCTTCTCGGGCATCCGCGGGAGCGCCAGCCGACCGCCGCGGCGGATCGCGATTTGGAGGCCGAGCTGCACGAGCGTCGCCTGCAGGGCCTCGGCGCTCGCACGCGAGACCCCGGTGACCAGCGTAAAGGGCAGGCGCGGGATCTTCTGGCGGAGCTGGTCGGCGTCGAGGCCTACGTCGGGGTTGGCGTCGAGCCAGTCGATCAAGCGCGCGCGGATCGGGCTGGGCAGCTTGTCGCCGACGTCCCCGGGCCCGGTCACGAACACCGCCCAGCGGCCGCGCTCGATCGTCACGCGCAAGAGCCCGCACTCGAGGCACACGCCGACGCCGAGCACCACGGGCGCCGAGCAGCGAGCGCAGCGACCGGCCTTGGCGGCGCTCAGGGGATCTCGGCGGGGCTGCGCGAGTCGGTCGATCGGTGCGGCGACCAGCGGGCTCGGCTGGCGCAGGGCCAGCGCGCCCGCGGGCGAGCTGAGGTTGGTCAGCTCGGCGAGCAGGCCGTCGAGTCGCGCGAGCACGACCGACGCCGCGTGCGGACGATCGCTCGGCTGCTTGGCCAGCAAGCCGGTGATCAGCTCGCGCAGCGCCTCGGGCCTGCGCAAGCGGGGATCGTCCGGGTGCTCGGGCGGAAGCTCGGGCAGCTCGGGGATCGGCTTGCGGCGGTGGGCGTCGAGCACCGCGAAGGGCGTCGGGGCACGAAAGGGCGGCTGACCGGTCGCGAGCTCGAACAGGATGCAGCCGAGCCCGTACAGATCCGAGCGCGGATCGACGGCGAGCGGGTCGAGGCTCTCGGGCGCCATGTAGTCCGGGGTTCCGAGCACGACCATCGCGCTGCGATCGACACCGGCGAAGCTGGTCGCGCGAGCCATCCCGAAGTCGGCGATCTTGGCGAGCTCGCGCTCACCCCCGCGCGCGACCAGGATGTTGGCGGGCTTGAGGTCGCGGTGGATCACACCGCCGACGTGGGCGACCGCGAGCCCGCGCGCGATGTCGCGGCCGAGCTGCAGCAGCCGGATGGTGGGGAGCGGGGCGTCCTCGGCGATGATGCTCGCCAGCGTCGGACCCTCGACCAGCTCCATCAGCAGCGCGCGCCGTCCCGCGAGCTCGACAATCCCGTGGACCGCGACGATGTGGGGATCGCGGAGCGTGCGGGCCAGCTCGACCTCCCGTTCGAAGCGCTCGGCTGCGCTGACGTCGCGAGCGTTGCGCTCGTGCAGGATCTTGGCCGCGTAGTCGTGCCCGGTCGCGCGATCGCGGACCCGATGGACCGTGGCGACAGCCCCGCTCCCGAGCTCCTCGCACAGCTCGAAGCGCTCGGGGCCGGTCGCGCCGGCGAGGGGCTGGTCGCTCACCAGTCCGACGGTAGATCGAAGCGGAGCACCCTGCTACACAGGCGCCGATGGAGCTTCGCCCACGCAAAGGGGTCGTCGACGAGGACGAGCACGAGACGACCCTGGCCGCGGTCGTGCGCGGCTTGATGGGTGAGCTGCCGTGGTCGAAGGCCCGCGATCTGGTCCGGACCGGACGGGTCAAGGTCGAGGGCACGCTTCACTTCGATCCGAGCGAGCGGGTGTCCGCGGGCATGCTGATCGAGGTCGACCCGGCGGGCCCCCGTCGTCGCGCGCCGCCGCTCGAGCCCGAGCGGATCGTCCACGTCGATCACGACGTCGTGGTCGTACGCAAGCCGGCCGGGCTCCTCACGGTCCCCTTCGACGAGCACGATCAGCGCGACACCCTGATCGAGCGCACGCGCCTGGCCCTGCGCGAGCGCGGACCTCAGCGCGCGGGTGAGCAAGATCGCCTGGGCGTGGTCCAGCGCCTCGACAAGGACACGACCGGGCTGCTGGTCTTCGCGCGCAATCGCAAGGCCCGCAAAGCGCTCGAGACTCAGCTACGGGCCCACACCGTCGAGCGGCGCTATGTCGCGCTCGTGCATGGCCGGGCCGAGGCCGCTGTCTACGACACCTGGCTGGTCGGCGATCGTGGCGACGGCGTGCGCGGTTCTTGGCGTGGGTCGACTCGACCGCCCAAAACCGCCAAACGAGCCATCACCAAGGTCCGCGTCGAGGAGCGCTTCGCCACGGCCACGCTGGTCTCGTGCCAAATCGAGACCGGTCGTCAGCACCAGGTCCGGATCCACATGGCCGAGGCCGGGCATCCGCTGCTGGGCGAGAACGTCTACGATCGCCAGCGAGGCCAGCGTGATGACGCGCGGCTCGGGGTCGAGCGGCCGATGCTGCACGCGGCCAGCCTCGGGTTTCGGCACCCCTCGACCGACCGGCCGCTCCGCTTCGAGGATCCCCTGCCTGCCGACTTCCTCGCGGTGCTCGCTCGTCTGCGCGAGGGTGGGCAATCCACACCCCACTGACGACGGGGATCTCCTGTCTGGGTGGAGTCCTGGGGCCGTAGAAGCGCAGCAGAACTCTGGTAAGCTCGCCGCCCGTGGCCGATCCCCGCTACGAGCATGCAACATCCCGGCTCGGCCAGCCCCAAACGCCTCACGTGTCGAGCTCGTTCGTGCCGCTCGACCCGGCGCAGAGCGAAGCGTTCGCGCGAGCGATCGCCGACGGTGACCTGCCACCCGGAACGCCGATCATCCAGCAAAAGCGCTTCGAGGTGGTCGAGCGGCTCGGCGAGGGCGGCATGGGTGCGGTGTATCGGGTGCATCACCTGGGGCTGCGCCGAGAGTTCGCGCTCAAGGTGC
>CBFGLP010000323.1:0-3434 GCA_965649595.1 uncultured Myxococcales bacterium
AGCTGCTCGACGGTGTAGCAGGGGATGTGCGGCTCGGCGTGCGGGTTGCCGACGCCCGAGTCGTCGGTCAGGAACAGGTACTGCGCGCCGGTCAGCATCGCGGCAGAGCGCATCACGAACTCGGCCTCACCCGCGACGCCCGAGCTGGCGACCGGGTACACGGCCACGCCCTTGGCCCGCAGCGCGTCGACGGCCTCGAGGGTGTCGTCGATGTTGTTGGTGTGCGGCGGGGCGTCGGCGACCAAGAAGGTCACGCGGGCCGTGTCGCCACCACGCCAGGACAGCTTGGCGGTGGCCTCCATCGCGTCGTCCATGGCCTCGGGGTAGTCACCGCCGCCGCCGGCCTGCTGGGCGCGGAGATCGGACTGGAAGCGGTCGAGATTGCTGCTGAAGTCGAAGGTCCGGGTGACGTACTCGTCGCCGTTGTCACGGTAGACGACCAGGGCGTAGCGCTGATCGACGTTGGGGAAGTGACGGGCGATCGCCTCGGAGATGTCGCGGATCTCGACCTTGAGGTACTCCATCTCGTCGCCCATGCTGCCGGTCGCGTCGATGACCAGGGCGATGTCGAGCTGGCTGGGCAGCGAGCCCTGAGCGTCGAGCGTGACGAGCTGCTCGATCTGGTTCTGGATGACGACGCTGGTCTGGCTGTTGGCGAACGAGACCTTGGCGACCTTCTTGTCGCGGCTCTGCGCGTTGCTGTCCCAGCCGCGGACGTGCACGACGCGGCCGTCGCTGCGGGTGGTCAGCTTCTTGCCGTCGATGTCGACGGTCGCGTTGCCGATCGGGCGGCCCTGCGCGTCCTGGACCTTCAGCACGGTGCGCGAGCCGGACAAGGCGGCCGCGAGCGCGGCGAGGTCGGGGTTCTGGCGGACCTGCTCGAGGAAGCGGTCGAAGACCCAGCCGTTGAGGTTGTCGTCGAAGCTGCCAGCGGTGAGGGTGCCGGACTCGATCTGCTGCGGACGGGTGCGGAACGCGGGCGACTCGTCCTCGGAGCGATCGTCGTCGCGGGCGATCTTGGCCTCGGACGCTTCGGAGCGCTTGCCCTTGTCGGCACCGCGAGCGGCCTTCATCGGGCTGCCCGAACCGACGGCCGGGGGCGCTGCGGTGGGGGCCAGCTCTCCGTCCATCGCCGCCGCGCCGGCCTCTTCGGCGTATCCGCCCGCCATGTCGCCGCCTGCGGGAGCGGCCGCGCTCGCGCTCGGAGCCGCCTCGCCATCGGCGAGGTAGTCGGCGTAACCAGGGGCCTCTTCGGCGGCGGCGTCGGCGTAGCGGGCATCCGCACGATCGGAGTAGGTGGTGGCTTCGTAATCGCCCGTCTTCTTGCAACCACCGCTCATGAGCGCGGGAAGGAGGGCGAGGACACAAACGAGCTTGGTGGAGAGGCGGCGCATGGTGGTTCGAGCTCCCTTGACGCGGCCCGAAACGAGGGCCTCCAAAGGGCTCTTACAGGCGAATTGCGGCTGAATTCGGGCTTCGGCGAGTGGCCAGCACGGTTGCCGGTCGGATCGGCTCAGCGGACCTGCGGGGCTGATCCGCGGGCCAACCACAGGTCGTCGACGAAGAGCGCGGCCTCGCTATCGTCGTCGATCAAGTGCAGACGCACGCTCGCGCCCTCCCAACCCGCGGGCACATCCCAGCGCACGAACGCGAGATCGAAGCGGGTGTCGGGGAGCTCGAGCTCGTGCTCGCGGCCGTCGTCGGAGATCAGCTTGGCGCTCAGCCGCTCGAGCGAGCCGCTGTGTCCGAGTAGCAGCTCGAGCGCGTCGCCCTGCGAGAGCACGATCGCTGGCGAGCGGACCTCTCCGATGGCACGCAGGCGCTGCGGCGAGGCGGCGCTCGACAGCAGGCGCTCGCCACCGTGCGGGCCGATCGGCGGGAGGCCAGGCTCGATGCTGCGGACGGCTCGCCGCCCGAACGCAGAGCCGTGCACGACCTCGAAGCCCGCGAGCGTGCCGTCTTCGAAGTCGGCGATCACCTCGACACCAGGCGGTGGCTCGTGGACCCACGCGGGCGCGGGTACGAGCAGCAGCTGCTCGCCTTGCCAAGGCGTGACCATGCCGGCCTCAGACATCCAGCCGCTGAGCGGGCGCACGCGGGCGTCTCCCCACAGGCGCAGCGCGACGGACCAGCCATTCGTCGCGCGACCGAACCACTTGGGGATGCTGCCCTCGATCCACACGGCCCCGACCTCACGAGCTTCGATGCGGCGACGCAGCTCGGCCTGCAGGGCAGCGCGGGTCTCGGGCGAGACGTCGTTGAGGCCCATCGCGCCGACGTGACCGCGACCGCCCGCGAGCACGGACCACCACGGGCGATGCAAGGCGAGCAAGGGCTGATCGAGCGACTCGATGCGCTCGCGCAGCTCGCGTGCACGGGCACGCTGCTCGGTGCGGGGGACCGTGCGGAAGGGATCCTGCCAGGCGTAGCTGTCCTTCAAGCCCTGCTCGATGCCGCGATCTTGGATCGGCTGATACATCGGCTCGACCAGCAAGGCGAACACGAGCCGGAGCACGATTGCGATCAGGCCCGCGATCTCGAGCACGCGACGGACCGAGGCGAGCCCGCGCTCGTCGGGGTCGTCGCGCAGCCCGTCGGGCAAGGCGACGGCCATGAACGCGCTGCCGAACAGGATGCCGGGCAAGAACGCGTTGGGCTCGGCGTATTGGGTGGCGTAGCCGAGCGCGCTGACGAGCAAGCCCGCGAGCGCGAGCAGGCCCCAGTAGAGCGGACCTCGCTTGGCTCGCAAGCCAGACCAGATCGCCGCTAACCAGGTCAACAAGCCCTGTTGATCACGATCGCGAGCGAGCCGACTGAACTGCCGGACGCGACGAATGCCGAGCCCGATCGTCGCGCCCGCGAGCACGAAGGTGAGCAGAGCCAACGCGGGGGCCGCGTGCACGAACATGCCCCAGGTCTTGCTGCGGAAGCGCTCATCGTTGAAGGCGTGGGTCTGGTGGGTCTCGTAGATCCACGTCCACAGCCAGTCGTCGGTCAGCCACTGACCGATGAGCACGCCGCCGCCGTCGATCAGCGCGATCGGGACGACGTAGGCCCACAGCTGGCGAGGCGCGACGAACAGGCCGGCGAACCCGCTGGCGAGCACGAACACGGCCGCGGTCTGCTTGGTCCAAAACGCGAGCGCGACGAGGACCCCGGCGAGCACGGCCTTGCGGAGGCTGCCTTCACTCTCGCGCAGCAGCACGAAGCCCCACAGCAGCAAGGCCAAGAAGAGCGAGTCGCCGCGGCCGACATCGAGCCAGCGAAACCCGAACACGTAGCCGGACAAGAACAACCCGATCGCTACGAGCCGGTGCGGTGTCGGTTTGTCCTCGAGCTTGGTCAGGCGCCACAGCGCGAGGACAATCGCTACCACGGCGGCGATCGAGACGGCGCGGCCGAGCGGGTAGTCGAGCGGGAAGATCGCTCCGAGG
>CBFGLP010000324.1:0-2363 GCA_965649595.1 uncultured Myxococcales bacterium
GCCGCTCGACATCCTGCACGGCATATGGAGGGTGCTCGGGCAGCTGGCCAGGCGCGAGGCGAAGATCGAGAATCAATATAGTCGAGTGGTGCCCGAGCAGGGCAACCGGGCCGCGCTCGCGGCGATCGCCGAGGTGTTCGAGCTGCGCGAGTTCTTCGAGTGGCGTGGGCTCGGCTCGATCGATCACTCGGGCGTGAAGATCCGCGAGGCCTACGCCAAATACGACGCCGAGCGCAAGTTCGCGGTGCCCGACCTGAGGATCGCGGATCCCGAGGCCTGCCAATGTGGCGAGGTGCTCAAGGGCGCGATCAAGCCCTACGACTGCAAGGTGTTCGGCACCGACTGTACGCCAGCGACACCGATGGGCGCGCTGATGGTCTCGTCGGAGGGCGCGTGCGCGGCTCATCATCAGTTTGGTCGAGTCGAGCGGCCTCCACGGCTGGCGAGCGGCGAGCGCTTGGTCCAGCTCGGTGGACGAGCGGGGAGGGCAGGGTGAAGGACGCGTTCGCATCGGGCCGAGCCCGACAGCTGGGAAAGGTCAACGTCGCCGCCGTGACCATGGCGCATGGCGGCGGCGGCAAGGCGATGCACGACTTCATCGACGACGTGTTCATTCGAGCGTTCGCGGACCCGGCCGCCGAGCGCGGGCACGCGCCGCTCGAAGATCAGGCCCGCTTCGACATGACCGAGCTGGCTCGTCACGGCGATCGGCTGGCGTTCACGACCGACTCGTTCGTGGTCTCCCCGCTCGAGTTTCCGGGCGGCGACATCGGCAAGCTGGCGATCTGCGGCACCGTCAACGATCTCGCGGTCGGCGGTGCCAAGCCGCTGTTCTTGACCTGCTCGGTGATCGTCGAAGAGGGCATGCCGCTCGAGCTGCTGCGCAAGCTGGCGGGCTCGATGGCCCTGACTGCCCGCGACGCTGGAGTCCGGGTGGTCACCGGCGACACCAAAGTGGTCGAGCGTGGCGCGTGCGACAAGCTCTTCATCAACACCGCTGGGATTGGGGTGATCCGCTCGGGCGTCACGCTCGGGGTCGACAGGGCTCGGCCTGGCGACGTGGTGATCGTCAACGGCGAGCTCGGGGATCATGGCGCGACGATCCTGCAAGCGCGCGCAGACATGCGGCTCGACACCACGATCGCGAGCGACTGCGCGCCGCTGCATGGACTGATCGACGCGCTGCTGGACGCGGTGCCCGAGACTCGCTTCATTCGTGACGCGACGCGCGGCGGGCTTGCGACGGTGCTCAACGAGATCGCCGCGGCCTCGCATGTCGGGATCGAGATCAGCGAGACCAAGACGCCGATCCGGCCGGTCGTGAAGGGCTTTTGCGAGCTGCTCGGGCTCGATCCGCTCTACCTCGCCAACGAGGGTAAGATCGTGTGCGTGGTGCCGGCCCTCGCGGCCGAGCGGGCGCTGAGCGCCATGCGAGCGCACCCCTTGGGTGAGGGCTCGGTCGCGATTGGTCAGGTCACCGATGCGCGCCCCGGGCGGGTCGTGATGACCACCGTGTTCGGGGGGCAGCGCGTCGTCGACATGCTGGTCGGTGAGCAACTCCCACGAATCTGTTGAGGAGGCCCAGGCTGGAAGGGGGGAGCGGCAGACGCGGGCGGCGAGCGGAGTATATTTCCGTTGCGCCCGACCAGCCGCGACCGTAGCCTCGGCGTCGGTCGATGTATCTCGAACGCCTGCGTGTGGTCGGCCTCGGGCCCTTCGACGAGCTCGAGCTGGATCTGTGCGAGCGGCCCGGTGAGCCGCGCCTGTTAACGGTCGTGCACGGCGACGGTGGGACCGGCAAGAGCACGCTGCTCAGCGCGATCGCGGCGACCCGCCCTGCTCATCACGTCGTGCAGACCTCGGTGTGGCGACGACCTGGCACCACCCCGCACTCGGTCTGTCACTGGCGGCTCGGCGCCGAGGATCCCGAGCGACCGCACCCGCTCAAGCTCTCGACCCCGGGCATCTCGGTCGAGGTCGACGAGCATGAAGAGCAGCTGCGCCGGCGCGAGATCGTCCACTTCGATCGCGTGGTGGCCGAGAAGGGCGGGTTCGCGTTCGTCGGCCTGCCGGGCACTCGACGGTTCCCGCGCGCCAACCTGGTGATCGGCGATCCGGCCCGGACCGTGCTCAAGGTCGACAACCGCGGCGCGCCCGGCTTCCAGGATCCCAACGCCGTCGAGCTTACCCGCGCGATCAAGCTGATCTTGGCTTATGCCGCGATCGCGACCGCGCTGGCCGGCAACAGCAAGGGCGAGAGCGGGGCGGATCCGCGGGTGCTCGGTGTTGTCATGAAAGAGGCGCTCGACGAGGTGCTCGCGCTGGTCGGCTTCACCTACCGTGGGCTCTCGCCGCGGACCTTC
>CBFGLP010000325.1:0-1785 GCA_965649595.1 uncultured Myxococcales bacterium
AGTACTGGACGTGCAAGCGGGCGCCGCTGCACGCGGCCGAGGCGCTCGAGTGCCTGGGCGGCGTGGGATACGTCGAGGAGACCGACCTGCCCCGGCTCTACCGGCAGGCGCCGGTGAACGGGGTGTGGGAGGGGTCGGGCAACGTCATCTGCCTCGACGTGCTGCGAGCCATCGCGCGCGAGCCCGAGGCTGCGCAGGCCTTGGTCGACGAGCTGCGGGCGAGCGCGGGGCTCGACCACCACTACGATCGCTACTTGGATGGGCTGATCGCGGATTTCCGGCCGCAAAAGATCGTCGAGGCCAACGCGCGGAGGTTGTGCGAGCGGCTCGGGCTCGCCTTGCAAGCGGCGGTGCTGCTGCGCGAGGGACCGAGCTTCGTGGCCGAGAGCTTCTGCGCGAGCAGGCTGGCCGACGAGGGGCGCTGCTATGGCAGCCTGCCCGAGGGGATCGACGTCGACCGGCTGCTCGAGCGCGCACGGCCGCAGGTCTGAGCGGGTCTGAGCGCGAGTCTTCAGTCCCAGTCCCAGTCACCGCCGCTCTCGTAGCGCTCCTCGCTGCCGGGCTCCTCGGCGTCGGTGATCGCCAGCGCCAGCCAGACCTCGAGCGGCGCAGCGACGAGCCCGACGGCGCCGACGAGCACGCCGAGCAGCACGGCCAAGGCCTTGTGGGGCAGCAGCAAGAGCACGAGCGAGCGCAGGCTCAGCGGCACCATCACGGTGCCCGCGACCACGCTCGCGCACACCAGCGCGCGGGCCCACGCCGGGTAGGGCTCGCGCGAGCCGTCGGCGTTCCACTCGGGCGCGGCGTTGCCAAACAGCAGCAGCGCGAGCAGTAGCAGAACGATCGCGAGCAGCAAGAAGATGACGGCGTTGCGCCCGTGCACGCGTCGCTCGGCGTCGGCGGAGGGCTGCTGGCGCTGGGTCATGGTCTAGCGAGTATGACAGACGCTTGTCGGGTCCGGTCCGGTCGCCGATCATCCTCGACCATGAGCGACCTCTACCCGCCGCCCGACCGCGTCCGCGAAGGCTCGAGCTCTGCGTTGCGCAGCCTCGCCGACTACCGCGAGCACTGGTCCCGAGCCGAGGCCGATCCCAGCGGTTACTGGCTCGAGCAGGCGCTCGCGCGGGTGCAGTGGCGTCGACCGCCGACGCGCGGGCTCGAGGGCGACCTTTGGTCGGTGAAGGAGAGCCCGATCTCATGGTTCGCCGACGGAAGGCTCGACGTCAGCGAGTCGTGCCTCGATCGCCACCTCGCCAGCCGCGGCGACAAGCCGGCGATCATCTGGGAGGGTGACGAGCCTGGCGAGACGCGGGTGCTGAGCTACCGCGAGCTGCACGAGCAGGTCTGCCGCTGCGCCAACGCTCTGCGGGCGCTCGGGCTCGACAAGGGTGAGCGCGCGGTGATCTACATGGGCATGGTCCCGGAGGCCGCGATCGCGATGCTGGCCTGCGCTCGCATCGGTGCGATCCACTCGGTCGTGTTCGGGGGCTTCTCGGCCGAGGCCCTGCGCGACCGCATCCGCGACTGTGGAGCGAGCGTGGTGATCACCCAGGATCTCGGTCGCCGCGGGGGCAAGGACATCCCGCTCGAGCGGACCTGTCAGGCGGCGCTCGAGGGCGAGCACTGCGTGAAGAAGGTGCTGATCTTCCACCGTGGCGTCGGCGAGTCCGGGACCACGCGCGTGCCCGAGCGAGACGTCGACTGGCACGAGGCGCTCGCCGACGCGAGCCCGGTCTGCGAGCCGACCGTGTGCGACGCCGAAGACCCGCTCTACATCCTCTACAC
>CBFGLP010000326.1:0-7147 GCA_965649595.1 uncultured Myxococcales bacterium
GCCCAGTTGCGCGCGACCTTGGCGTGATCGAGGCGCAGCAAGCTGGCCTGCGTGCCCCGCAGATCGCGGCCGTACGGGTGGCGACCGTAGAGCGCGGCCAGCATCTCGCGGAAGGCGACGTGGCCGAGATCGTCGGCGTCGGCCTCGAGATCGGCGAGCACGATCCGGCGAGCTTCGTCGAGCTCGGTCGGCGCAAAGCTGGGATCGGTGGCGCACTCGAACGCGCGGGTCAAAACCGTGGACAGGTGACCGGCGAGGCTCTCGGTCTGCAGGCCGACGCTGTTGTGGCCGGAGAAGCCGTCGAGCACGGCGGCGAGGCCCTCGATCTCGCGGGCGAGCGCGTCGCCGTCTCGCCGCGAGGTGCCCCGGTTGAGCATCGTGGCGATCAATGAAGCGATGCCGCCCTCGCGGGCGAGCTCGAGCCGCAGACCGCCGGGCCAGACCAGCCAGCCGCCAACGACGGGGACCGAGCCGTCGACGCGAGCGACCACCCGCAGACCGCCGGGTAAGCGCGCGTGCCAAGTACCGGCATCGTCGATCCGAGCGCGGGTCCGAGCGCTCGCGGACGCCTTGGAGGCGCAGGCCTTGCTGGTCGAACGGCAGCGCTCGACCAGGCGATTTTGCAGCGCTTTGGCTCGACGGGCGTCGATCCGCTCGCGCGGGAGCAGCACGCTCAAGGCCATGCGATCGCTGCGAAGAAAGCGAGCACAGGCCTCGCGCACGCGCTCGGGGTCGAGCGACGCGAGCACGCGAAAGTAGTCGTCCTCGGCTCCGAGCCGGCCGCTCGCGGCGGCGAAGTAGCCGAGCGCGTGGGCCTGGCCTTGTACGGTCTCGCGCCGATAGACGAGCGAGCTCTGCAGGATCGAGCGCGCGCGCGCCAGCTCGCCGGTCTCGAGCGGCACGCGAGCGAGCGCCTCGACCTCGTCGAGCACCGCCAGGATCGCCGCCTCGGCCGTCTCGGGATCCGCCTGGGCGCTGACCATGAAGGTGCCCGCCGCGATCGCGCCGAAATAGGACGCGTGCGCGTCGGAGACCAGCCGCGCCCGTCGACGCACGGCGAGCGCCAGCCGAGAAGACTCGCCCTGACCGAGCGCCACCGCGGCGACATCGAGCGCGACACCGTCGGCGTCGAGCACCGAGCCGCCGGTCCATCCGAAGCGCAGGTAGGCCTCCTGGACGTCGTCGCGCTCGACTCGGATCCGGGCCTCGTTCGGGGGCGTGGATCGACCCGTCTCGTTAGTCGACGACGAGTCGGCGGGCTCGAGATCACCGAGCAGCGCGGTCGCCTTGACCTGGACCGCGGCGACGTCGACCGGGCCCGCCACGACCAAGAGCAGGCGACCGCCGCGATACTGCCGCTGCTGCCAGCCTCGCAGCAGCGCGGGGGTCAACGAGCGGACCTCGTCCTCGCTGCCGAGCACCGGGCGTCCGTAGGGGTGCTCGCCATAGAGGTCGCCCAGCATCAGCTGGAGGCTGCGCGAGGCGGGATCGTCTTGATATTGGCGGATCTCCTCGACAACCACCTCTTGCTCGCGAGCCAGCAGCGGAGGCTCGATCGCCCGATCGATCGTCGCGTGGACCATGACCGCGAGCACCTCGTCCAGCGTGTCGGCCGGGACCATCGCGTGGAACACGGTCTCGTCGTGCGAGGTGAAGGCGTTGACGTCCCCACCGAGCTGCTCCACCACGCTAGCGAGATCGATCGTCCGGTCCGACTCGCGCGGATCGACGAAAGGCTTGAACACCATGTGCTCGAGCAGGTGCGCACAGCCGTGCTCGCTGGCTCGCTCGGCCGCCGAGCCGGCGCTGACCCAGAGCTGAATCGAGGCGACCCCGCGATAGCCCGGACCTTGCTGGGCCGTGGGCAGGATCAGCACCCAAACGCCATTGGGCAGGTGCATCGACACTGGTTCGCCGATCGAGCTGCTCGACGTCGATGCGGCCTCGCCGTGCGGGGATCGTGGGGCGATCAAGATGCCGGGCAGGCTACTTCGCTGCCGGAGCAAACGCCACGCGAGCACACACCGCGCGATGGGGTTCGACGCGAGCCCCGAAGGCAGGATGGCTCACGCTCGCGAACGGGATCGATCGCGCCAAGCCCGAGTCGCAACGCGTGAGTCGACGCAGATCGAAGCGGTCCAGATGGGTTCAGAGCAGCCCGCACAGACGGGCACCGTGGTACCGTCCGGCGCCCTGGGCTGTTGTCGATCGCCATCTCGCTCGGGGCCCGAGACAGCCCGCCGGCCCTGGGGGCCGACCCAGAGTTCTTCGTCATGTCCGAACTCCACGCCTCGGCCGCGCCAACCCCTGCCCTGCCCTGCCCGCTGCCCCCGGAGTCGGACGCCGACCCCGAGGCGCTGATCGCCTACCGCGAGCAAGCCGGCGACGAGCGGGCGTTCGCCCGTGCCCGTCGACTGCTGCGAGAGCAGGGTGATTGGGCCGCGATGGCCAAGCTGCTGGTCGAGCACGCGGCCGCGATCACCAGTGATCCAGAGCGACGGGGCAAGATCCCAGAGCTCGCGATCCAAGCCTACGAGCTGTTCGCCGAGCGCGTCCGAGATTTGTCCGCAGCCGCGCACGCGCTGGCTCGCGCGCTGCTGGCCCAGCCGGACAACGAGCGCGCCTACGAGCGCCTGAATCAGCTCTACGGCGAGCTCGGCTGGTCGGGCGAGCTCGCCACGCTGCTGCGTTGGCGGATGCTGTGGGCGCGTCAGCACGACGCGAGTCAGCTGGCCGGGCTGCACCTCGCCTACGCCGAGCTGCAGCGCAGGCACCTGCACGCGATCGCCGAGGCGGTCGAGCACTACGAAGAGGCGCTGCGCCTCGACCCCGGGTTGATCGGGGCGAGCGAGCAGCTGATCGATCTCCATTCGCGGGCCGGCGCGTGGCCCCGCGCGGTCGAGCTGATGCAGGCCGAGCTCGGCCGGATCGAGCGCTACGCCAACGACCCGCGCATCGCCGCGCGGCTCAGCGAGCTGCACCTGCGGCTGGCCAAGATCGCGTCGGAGCACAACCAGGATCTCGCCAGCGCGGCGCGACACCTGCAGGCCGCGATCAAGACGACCCCCAATAACCTCGCGGCGCTCAAGGCATTCGGCAACCTCTACCTCGGCTCGGGCAAGGCGACCGAGGAGGGTATGGGCAAGGCCTCGGGCGTGTTCCTCAAGGCCGCCCAGCTCGCGCGCGAGGCCGGCGAGAAGCAGCAGGCGCTCGAGCTCTCGCGCCGCTCGCTCGCGCTGCGGCCCGACTCGTACGAGGCCGCCGAGCTGATGGCCGAGCTGCTCGCCGAGTCCGCCCACTGGATGGAGCTCGACGATCACTACCGGCAGATGCTGATGTACCTGACCGGTCCGCAGCGGGTCAGCGTGCTGCTGCGGCGTGCTCAGAACCTCGACCAGCGGCTGGCTCGGCGCGAGGAGGCGCGCGTCTGCTACGAGGAGGCCGGGCAGTTCCAGACCGCCGACGGCGAGGCCTGGGCGGCGCTCGAGCGGATCTATCGCGAGAGCGAGGACTGGCACGCGCTCGCGACCTTGCTCGAGTGGAAGGTCGAGCAGCTCGCTACCGCGGTCGCGACCCAGAGCCTGCTCGACGCGGCAAACGTGTTTCACCACCAGCTCGACGATCACGAGCGGGCCGCCCTCTTCTACTTCAAGGTGCTCGAGCGCGAGCCCTTCAACGCCGACGCGTTCGAGGGCTACAAGGACCACTTCCGCCGCAAGCACGCGTGGTCGGCCCTGCGCGACCTGATCCTCTATCAAATCGATCAGGCCAGCGAGGCGCGGGCGGCCCGGCAGCCGAGCCCGCTCGACAGCCCGCAGTTCGCCCAGGAGTTCATCGAGCTGGCCGAGATCTGCGAGCGGCGGCTCGGCGACGTCGACGGGGCGCTCGACGCCTGGCACCGGATGAGCGTCGCCTACCCCCACGATCCCAACCCGCGCGAGCAGATCGCCCGCATCCAGAAGCGGACGCGCATGTGGGACAACATGGTCCGGGTCCAAGAGGCCGAGCTGGCCCGGACCGCCGACCCTCGCAAGCGGCTCGAGATCATCAAGCGGCTCGCGCAGATCTACCGCGACCGGCAGGTCAACCCGCAGCGGGCGATCGAGCTCTACGCCGAGATGGCCCAGCTCGCGCCGGGTGACCTGACCGCGAGCCGGGCCCTGACCGCGCTCTACGATCGCGTCGGCGATCACCAGCAGGTGCTCGAGCTGCTCAAGCAGCAGTACGAGCAGTCGCGCAACGAGCAAGAGCGGGTCTCACTGCTGCGCCGGATGGCCGAGATCTGGCACCACGAGCTGTCGGCCTTCGCCGAGGCGATGTGGGCCTGCGAAGAGATCCTCTCGCTGACCGGCAACGACCTCGAGGCGCTGCACCGCCTGCAGATCCTCGCCGCCGACTCCAACGACCTCGACCTCCTGGTCGCCGCGCTCGAGCGCGAGCTCAAGGTCACCGGCAAGGCCACCGGCAAGGCGCTGATCCTCCGTCGGCTCGCGCGGGTGTCCGAGAACCAGCTCGGTGATCGCGAGCGGGCCGCCCACTACTGGTCGCGCTTGCTCGACCTCGAGCCCGAGAACCTCGAGGTCATCGACAAGATGATCGCGGTCTATGAGGAGGCGCAGCGGGTCGAAGAGCTCGCCGACCTGCTCGGCAAGACGGCCGCGTCGAGCAAGACCCCGGTGATCCGTCAGCTCGACTACCTGCTGCGGCTCGGCAGCCTCGCCCAGTCGTCGCTCGGCGACCCCGAGCTCGCCCGCTCGGCGTTCGAGCGGGTCATCAAGATCCGGCCCGATCACCGCGGGGCCCTCGACGCGCTCGCCAACCTCTATCGGCTCGAGGAGGACTTCGAGAGCCTCGCCGAGGTGCTCGGTCAGCTGCGCGAGCTAGCCGACAACGAGGACGAGGCGTTCGCGTTCGGCTGGGAGCAGGCGCAGCTGCTCTTGCACGAGGTCGACGATCCGAGCGCCGCGGCGCAGACCTTCGCGTGGCTGGCCACCGAGCTGCGCCCCGGCGAGCCCGACCTCAACCGCAGCCTGCTCGAGGCTTACCGCGCGGCCAACATGCGCGAGGAGCTGATCGCCCACGCCGAGCTGATGCTGCTCGGCACCTCCGAGGTCGACGAGCGACGGGCACTGCACGGCACGATCGTCGACACCTGGCAGGCGCTCGAGAACAAGCGCGCGGCCACGCAGGCGGCCGAACGACGGCTGCGCGAGTTCCCCGACGATCCGCAGGGCCACGGCCAGCTCGCCGAGCTGCAAGAAGAGGTCGGCGACTTCGAGGCGGCCCTGCGCTCGCTCGCCCGCCGGCTCGAGCTGGTCGCCCGCGATCCCGACGAGCAGATCCAGACGCTGCGGCGAATGGCCGAGATCGCCGACTTGGGCCTCGGCGATCGCCACCGCGCGCTCGAGCTGCTGCGGCGAGCGAGCGGCATCGATCCGCTCGACCCCGAGCTCCGCGATCACCTCGAGCAGTTCGCCGAGGCGCACGGGACCTGGAAGGAGCTGCTCGAGATCGACGAGCTGCGGATCAACCGGCTCGGCGAGATGGGCGACGTCGCCGGCCAGCTCGAGATCTGCACGGCCGCGTCGGCGATCGCCGACGAAGAGCTGAAGGATCCCGATCGCGCGTTCGCGTGGGCGCGGCGCGGCTACTTCTTCGCGCGCCAGCAACAATTGGACTTCGAGCAGGGCCTGCAGCGGCTACGCAAGCTGGCCGAGACCCACTCGCTGTGGGCCTCGCTGCTCGAGGTCACCGAGCGAGAGCTCGAGAAGCGGACCTTCGCCGACGAGTTCGAGCTGAGCGAGCGGCTGATGGACGCGGCCGAGATCGCCGAGAACCGCCTCTCCGATCCCAAGCGCGCCGTCGGCTACCTGCAACGAGCGCTGCGCGAGCTCCCCGACGACGAGCAGATCGCTCGCCGGATCCAGACCATCGCCGAGGCCCACGAGCTGTGGGACGCGCTCTTGTGGCTGGCCGAGCATCGGCTCGGCCAAGCCGAGACCGCGCTCGGTCGCTTCGATGCCTTCTGCGCGATCGCTCGCATCCACGAGCGCAAGCTCGGCGATCCCAAGGCCGCGTTCGGGGCGTTACGGCGCGGCTGGAAGGACCTGCTCGAGCACGATCCCTCGCTCGCCGAGGAGGCGCTCGATCTCGCGGTCGCGCTGGCCGAGAAGTTCGGGCTCTGGCGCGAGCTGGCCGATCACTACGCCTCGCTCGCCCGAGAGAAGGCCGAATCGAACCTGCGGCTCGAGGCCGTCGATTCGCTAGCCGAGGCGGCGCGGATCGTCGACGAGAAGCTGCAAGATCCGCTCGCGGCCATGCGCGTGCTGCTGCGCGGGGTCGGGCTCGACAGCGAGCGCGACGTGATCCTGCCCAAGCTGCGCGTGCTCGCGGCTCGGGTCGACGAGGAGGCGCGGGTCGAGGGCATTCACCAAGGTGTCGCCGTCGGTGCGCTGGTCGAGCTGCGAGCGCTCGGCGAGCTGATCGCCGGGACCAAGGACGTCGACGACAAGATCGCGCTCTTGGCCGAGCGCGCGGCGATCCGCGAGCAGCGGCTCGACGACGGCCTCGGTGCGCTGGGCGAGTGGGTGCGCGTGCTGGTGCTCGCGCGCGACCACGAGCAGGCACGCGAAGAGGCGCTGCGGCTCGCGGACCGCTACGATCTGTGGCCCCGCTACCTGCTCTTGCCGGCCTGGGATCTCGAGCGCGCACGCCAGAGCGAGCGGCAAGCCGAGCTGCTGCTCGAGCTGGCCAACCTCTACGAGCAGCGGCTCGGGCGGTCCGAGTACGCGTTCCGGGCCCGCGTCGAGGCGTGGCGGCGGCGGCCGAGCTTGCCCGCGCTGGCCGGCGCCATCGAGCCCGAGCACGTCGAGCTGTGGCGGCTCGCCAAGCAGGTCGGGGCCTATCGCGGTCCTGCGCTGCCCAAGGATCCCGCGCTCGAGCCCAGCATCCCGCTGCCCGAGCTGCACGATCGCCAGCTGTGGGCCAAGGCCCGCCTCGATCCGATCCAGCTCGCGCCCTCAGGCTCGGTCGCCTCGCGCGACGGCGTCGGGGTGCTCTCGAAGAGCGACGACGAGCAGGGTACACCGGACGAGCTGACCGCGGTCGCGGTCGCCGACGGGATCGACGAGGTCTCGCGCGTCGAGCT
>CBFGLP010000327.1:0-2142 GCA_965649595.1 uncultured Myxococcales bacterium
CTCCGCCGCGAGGTCCAGACCAAGATCAAGCGCCTGATGGACCTCGGCTGCTACCGGGGCCTCCGTCATCGCCGTGGCCTGCCGGTCCGCGGACAACGAACCCACACCAATGCGCGCACCCGCAAGGGCCCGAAGCGGGGCCAGGTCGCGATGAAGAAGAAGGCGTAGGTGAACCATGGCTAATCCGCGCGCACGTCAGAAGAAAGTCAAGAAGAACGTCCCGACCGGGATCGTTCACATCCGTTCGACCTTCAACAACACGCTCGTCACCATCACCGACGTCAACGGCAACACCATCGCGTGGGCCTCGTCGGGCGTGCGTGGCTTCCGTGGCTCGCGCAAGTCGACGCCCTTCGCCGCCCAGCTGGCGGCCGATCAGGCGGCCAAGGCTGCGCAGGACCACGGCATGCAGAGCGTGGCGATCCGAATCAGCGGCCCCGGTGCGGGTCGCGAGTCGGCGCTCCGGGCGATCCAGGGCGCTGGTCTGCGGGTCACGTCGATCAAGGACATCACCCCGATTCCCCACAACGGTTGCCGTCCGCCGAAGCGGAGGAGGGTCTGACCCATGGCACGCTACATTGGACCAGTCTGCCGCCTGTGCCGGCGCGAGGACCAGAAGCTCTTCCTCAAGGGTGATCGCTGCTTCAGCGAGAAGTGCGGCTACGAGCGCCGTCACTGGCCGCCGGGTCAGCACGGACAGAGCCGCCGCCGTCGTCCGAGCGACTACGGCCACCAGCTGCGCGAGAAGCAGAAGGTCAAGCGGATGTACCGGCTGCTCGAGAAGCAGTTCCGCGGCTACTACTACCGCGCCTCGCGGATGAAGGGCGTGACCGGCGAGAACCTGCTCGCCCTGCTCGAGCGTCGCCTCGACAACGTCACGCTGCGCTGCGGCTTCTCGTCGAGCCACGCCGAGGCCCGTCAGCTCGTGCGTCACGGCCACTTCCTGGTCAACGGCAAGCGGATCAACATCCCGAGCTACCAGGTGCGCGCCGGCGACATCGTCGAGGTCCGCGACAACAGCAAGAAGATCCAGCGCATCGTCGACGCCGTCGGGCAGGTCGACCGGGTCCCGCGGCCGGCGTGGATCGATCTCGACAAGGAGAACATGCGCGGCAAGATCACCGCGCTGCCGTCTCGGTCGGACATCTCGGCGGACATCGACGAGCAGCTCATCGTCGAGCTGTACTCGAAGTAACCACACGGAGGGACGAATGCAGGACCAAAACACCATCGCCAGGAACTGGCGCGACCTGATTCGGCCGAAGAAGCTCGAGGTCGACACCTCTTCGCTCACCGACACCTACGGCAAGTTCACGTGCGAGCCGCTCGAACGCGGCTACGGCATCAGCCTGGGCAACAGCCTCCGGCGGGTGCTCCTGAGCTCGCTGCAGGGCGCTGCGATCACGACGGTCCGCATCGAAGGCGCGCTCCACGAGTTCACCACGGTGCCCGGCGTCGTCGAAGACGTCACGGACATCATCCTGAACGTCAAGTCGCTGCTCCTCCGCATGGACGACGCCACCCCGCGTACGCTGGTGGTCGACAAGCAGGGCGAGGGCGAGGTCACCGGTGCGGACATTCAGTGCCCGACCGGCGTCACCGCCCTTCGTCCCGAACAACACATCGCCACGCTCAGCAAGGGCGGCCGACTGCGCATGGAGATGACCTGCGCGATGGGCCGCGGCTACGCGACCGCGGATCAGAACAAGACCGAGGGCATGCCGATCGGCGTGATCCCCATCGACTCGCTGTTCTCGCCGATCCAGAAGGTCAACTACCGCGTCACCAACGCGCGCGTCGGCCATCGCACCGACTACGATCGCCTCTCGCTCGAGGTGTGGACCGACGGCTCCGTCCGTCCCGAGGACGCGGTCGCCTACGCGGCCAAGATCCTCAAGGAGCAGCTCTCGATCTTCATCAACCGCGAGGAGATCGAGGAGGCCGCCGTCCCGCAGCAGAGCGAGAGCGACAAGCTCAACGAGTACCTGTGGCGCTCGGTCGACGAGCTCGAGCTCAGCGTCCGCTCGGCGAACTGCTTGCAGAACGCCAACATCCACTACATCGGCGACCTCGTGCAGCGCACCGAGGCCGAGATGCTCAAAACCAAGAACTTCGGCCGCAAGTCGCTCAAGGAGATCAAAG
>CBFGLP010000328.1:0-4726 GCA_965649595.1 uncultured Myxococcales bacterium
GCTGCTGCGGACGTTGAGCGCGATGTTGTCGTGCGGACAGCTCTTCACGCACTCGGTGCAGAGCGTGCAGTACTGGTTGTCGTTCATCGCGCCCATGTACTCGTGCGTGGGGCAGGCGTAGCCAGCCCCCTCGCGGCCGTGGAAGCAGTCGGAGGTCGTGCACTCGCGGCAGACCTCGTTGTCGCGGCGGCGAAGCTCGAGCATGCCCATCGTCGCGTACTGGCCCGACACGCGGCCGACGAAGCAGACATAGCGGCACATCGCCTTGCGCTCGAAGAGCAGCAGGCAAGCCCAGGCGAGCACGATCATCGCGATGCCTAGCATCGAGGTCAGCCAAGGCCGGTTGGCGGCGTCGTAGGCGAGCTCGAGCCAGGTCACGAACGCGAACAGCACGATCGCGGGGGCCATCCACAGGCGGAAGCGCGGGTAAGTCAGGCCGAGGCTTCGGACCTTGCGGACGGCCGTCAGCGAGCGGCGCATGACCCAGTCTGGGATCGCGGTCCACGGACACGCGAAGCACCACAGGTTGCCCGCGAACATGACCAGGAAGATCAGGCCGATCCACCAGATGTTCCAGGTCAGCACCGGCGCGATGTTGCGGCCGGGCTCTTGGTTGCCGATCAGGCCGATCCCGATCACGGCGAGGAAACCGAGCACGACCGGGAGCTGCACCGCTGGTTGGAACCACCGGCTCTTGATGATCCGGCGCAGCCACGCCCAGCGGGTCAGCTCGAAGCGCCAGTAGGGTCGAGCATCGCGCGAGCCTCCGCCGCTCGAGCCCTGCCGGGCGCGCCTACTGGACCGCTCGAACAGCACGAACGAGAGCAGCAGGATCAGGCCGACCCCGGCGTAGAACACCTCGTTGGGGATGCCGGGCATCAGGTGGACGTAGGCCTTGACCTTGACCTTCTCGACGTCCTCGAACGCGTGCGGATCGAAGAACCCACCTTGCTCGAGCTCGGCCATCGCGTCATTCGAGAGCCCCCGCTCGAGCTCCTGCTCTCCTTCGAGCACCAGCGCGCCCGAGGCCGTGCGCTTGTGCCCGAAGCGATCGACCTGCTCTCCACGGTCCGGCGTGATGTCCTCGATCGGCGGCATCGGAGGCGCCTTGGCGGGCGTGATGTCCTCGATCGGCGGCATTGGAGGCGTCTGGTAGCCCTGGTAGCCATCGTCGTCCCCGGTCTCGCCCGGCGGGCCCGCGCGCAGCCCCGTGTGCACCTTCTCGATCAGCTCGACACCAGGCCGCTGTGCTCGGACCTCGTGCGCGACCACCCAGATCAGCCCGAACGCACCGAGCAGGAGCATGAAGGCGCGAGCAAACCTGCCACCGCGCAGCAACTGCAAGGGATCGTCGTCCTCATGCTCGCGCTCACGCAACAGCGGCAAGCGCAACCCTCGGCCACGACGATGCCCGCTCATCGTTGCACCTCGATCAGCTCGAGCACGTGTGGTGCCCGGCGCCAGGTCTGGGGAACCAGCGTGTCGACGGCCGGCGCGCTCTCGCTGAGATCGACCCAGCTCGATACGCTGCCCGTGCAAGGATCATCGCTCCCGTCGAGCTCGACCCACAGCACCTTGCCCCATCCAGGCCCCGCCTCGTCGTAGGTCGCCGGCCCGGCTCCGATCGCTACCCCCTCGGCGCTGACCCGCAGCGCGTGGGGCTGCAAGGGCTCGTCGCCGCCGGCCGCTAACCATGCGCCCTCGTCATCGAGCGCCTGCAGGCGATTGCACTGCTCGATCGTCCCGCTCGCTGGATCGCCCGCGAGCACCAAGACGCCGCGCTGGTCGGTGTCGGCTCGCGCCGCCAGCCAGCGCGGTGCGCCAGTGTCGGGTAGCAGGGCCAGCTCGCGCAGATCCCAAGATAGCGCGGCGTCGAAGGTCGAGAACCCGCGGCTCTCGCATTCGCCATCGAACCACCACAGCCGCGCGTCCTCGCTCGCGCTCACGATCGCGGGGCTCTCGGCCACGATCACACCGCCGAGCCCGTCGGGCGCGAGGTAGCGGACCCGCTTGGCAGAGAAGGGAATGTCGGCGCTGCACTCGAGCGTGGGCGTCGCGCCCGAGACGTCGACGATCACCACGCCCTCGTCGCCATCGCAGGCGATCGCTAGCCGCTCGCCCGCGTCATCGAGCAGCGCCTGCGTCCACGCGCCCGTGCACCCGAGCGCGGTCGTGCTGGGCTGCGCCGACGCGGCGGGGTCGAGCGTCAGCAGCTCGCTGGGGTTGGTCCACAGGTCCTCGGGCACGAAGAGATCGTTGGCGAACACCCCGGCGTGGAGGCGCTCGGCTCCGGCGCTCAGCGTGAGCGGCTCGAGCCGCTCGAGCGGACGCAGCTCGAAGCCCCCGCTGGTCGTGCCCATGATCGAGTCGAACCACGCGCTGCTCGCGAGCAGCTCACCTTCGCCGACCTCGGCCACGCTGCTCGCGGGCACGCTCAGCAACGAGCCCTCGACGCGGGTCGGGTAGTGACCGAGCAGCACGTGCAGGCTGCCGTCCAGCCACGCGAGCCCATAGGGCTCATCGAGCGCCTCACCGGAGATGTCGCCGTTATCGTTGGGCTTGAGATCGAGGTCGAGCGCGCCACGGTAGGTCGGCCCCGGACCCGCGATCGAGAACACCTCGACGCGGTCGTCGAGCGTCTCACTGACTGCGAGCAACAGACAGCGCTCACCAGTCGGACAGCCGAGCAGGCCAGCCTCGGGGTACTCGTCTGGCGCTCCGGTCTCGGTCTCGCCCGTCTCGTCGTCTTCGAGGCTCGGGTTGTCCGGCAGGCAGCCGGGGACCAAGAGCAGCAGGCAAGCTGCTGCGAGAGCGTCCTCGATCGCGGGCTCACGCACGTGCGGAGCGTACCGCCGGCGCATCCGATCGCCCAAGCTGCGCGAATCGACCCGGCTCGCCCTTCGAGGTGGCCGTCCGCGAGTGCCGAGCCACGGCAGCTTCTGCGCCCGGACCGGTCTGGCTCGTCGCTCGCGTTATCCTGCCGACGAGAGGTCCCGATGTCCGAACACATCCCCGTCCGCCAGTACATGACCGCGATGCCCCAGACGATCGAGGAGGACCTCGAGCTCGCCGACGCCAAGGCGCGCATGTTCAACCTCGGCGTCCGCCACCTGCCAGTCGTGCGCGGCGGCAAGCTGGTCGGTATCCTCAGCCAGCGCGACGTCGCGGTCGCCGAGGCGCTCGCGACCGTCAACCCGGCGCACATCCGTGTCGGGGTGATCATGACCCCGGTGCCCTTCACCTGTGGTCCCAATGCCCACGTCGAGGTGGTCGCCCGCGAGATGGCCAAGCACCACTACGGCTCGACGGTCGTCGTCGATCCCGAGCACCCGAGCGAGGTCGTCGGTTTGTTTACGACCACCGACGCTCTGCAAGCGCTCGCCGACGTGATCGATCGGATGCAAGCGGCTCGGTGATCTGAAGGACGTCGAGGCTCGGCTCGAGCATCCGGATTGGTTCGCTAGTTCACACGCATGACCGAACCAACCGTGAATCTGCGTGGTAGCGTCGAGCGCCATGCAGGTTCGCTCGCTCTCCCTGGCGTTCGTCGTAGCGCTCGTGTGCTCGTGTAGCGAGGGTGAGGGTCGACTCGGGACCTTCGGCCTGCTCGACGAGGCCGAGGACGACTCCGACAGCGGGTTGCCCGATCTGCCTGGCGATGGTGATGGTGAGGACGAGGGCAGCACGAGCTGGAGCACCACCGGCACGACAGGCGAGAGCGATACGAGCTGGGGCGAGGAAGAGGGCGGCGTCCCGATGACGACCGACTCGGGCGACGGCGACGGAGACCCCGGCTTCTCGTGCAGCGTCTACGCGGCCCAGCAAGGCTGGGGCACCTTCTACTGCGACAACGGAAACGGCATCTGCTCCGGTCAGGGTGTGCAGGCGGCCGACTGCGAGCTCTGCTGCCAAGGCCCCTCGTGCGGCGAGTATGCGGGCCAGCAGGGCTGGGACTGGGCCAACTGCGAGTGGAACGGCAACAACGCGTGCAACGGCCAGGGCACGCCGACCTACGACTGCGACCACTGCTGCGGCGGCAGCAACGACACGACCACGACCACTACCACGGGCGATGGCGATGGCGATGTCGACGGCGACTTCGGCTACCCGGTCGGTGACACGAGCAGCTATCCAGCTGGTGGCTGGCAGGTCTGGCAGGTCATGGGCCACTACTGGGGCGCCTACGGGGGGCGGCACATGGCTCAGGACATCGCGGCGCCGGGCGGTGGGGTCGCGAGCGTCAACGCGCCGGTCTACTCGGTCGCCGACGGGGTGGTCCGCTACGCCGGGCCCAACGGCAGCAGCTATCGCAACGTGGTCCTGATCGAGCACGACGACGGCCAGGGCGGCAAGGTCTGCTCGTTCTATGGTCACGTGAACCCACCGATCGTCAGTGAAGGTCAGCAGGTCACGCGCGGGCAGCAGATCACGACCGTGCGCGACTGGGCGCTGTGTGTCGACGGCGGCGCGTCATCCAACACGCACCTGCACTACGTGCTCTTGGCGAAGCCGCTCTGCGACGCCTCGGCGGCGGCCAACGGCGCGTTGATCTGCGGCTACGACAAGGGCGGACCCAACGACATCGACACGATCGCCGAGGAGCCGTATTTCTACACCGCGATCGGGGACAGCTGCGGCGTCTCGCAATACTCGGACGCCTTCATCTCGCCGACCAAGTTCATCGAAGATCATCACTACTAGGCCCCCCGCAGGCGTCGTGCACTCA
>CBFGLP010000329.1:0-4220 GCA_965649595.1 uncultured Myxococcales bacterium
TACCGCGACCTCGAGGGCGAGGCCGCCGCGCGCAAGACGCTGACCGACCTGGGCCTCAAGTACAACCCCGACGCCGACGGCTTCATCGCCACCGGCGACGCCGCCGTCGAGTTTACGATCGTCGGCATCCCGCTTTTGCCCGAGACCTGGGAGAAGCGGGTCCCGCAGCTGCCGCGCGTGCGCAGCAAGTCGCCGACCCCGCGGCTGGCCGTGCGCAGCAAGGAGGGCAGCGTGCTCGACCTCGACGCGATCGTCGACGTCGAGGGCGAGGAGGACCTGATCTCCTTCCGCGACCTGCTGCGCTGGCTGCACGAGGGCCGGCGGTGGATCACCCTGGCCGACGGCTCGGTCGCCAAGCTCGACCCGCAGATCCTCCAGCCCATCGCCGAGGCCGCCGGCGCGATCGAGTTCGACAAGAAGGGCCACGCCGAGATCAGCACGCTCGAGCTCGGCACCTTGACCCGCCTGCTCGGCGCCGTGCCCTCGGCCGACGTCGCCAAGGAGGTCAAGCGCCTGATGGAGAACATGACCGGCGAGCGCTCGGCCAAGGCGCCCAAGCGGGCCAAGTCGCTCACCGCCAAGCTGCGCGAGTACCAGCGCTCCGGCTTCGCGTGGTTGTGGCAGCTCCACGAGAACCAGATGACCGGCATCCTGGCCGACGACATGGGCCTCGGCAAGACGGTCCAGGCGCTGGCGCTGCTGACCAAGGCCAAGGAAGAGGAGGGCGACCAGCCGACGCTCATCGTCTGCCCGACCTCGGTGCTGAGCGTGTGGAAGCAGGAGGTCAAGAAGTGGGCCCCGAGCCTCGTGCTGACCACCTGGCACGGCGCCGAGCGGGCCGAGAACCGGCGCATGCTCAAGAAGGCGGACATCGTCGTCACGACCTACGCCATCTTGCGCCGCGACATCGACGAGCTGAGCAAGATCCGCTGGCGCTACGCCATCCTCGACGAGGCGCAGTACATCAAGAACTGGGCCACCACCACCGCCAAGAGCGCCAAGCAGCTGACCGCCGACCACCGCCTCGCGCTCTCCGGCACCCCGGTCGAGAACCACCTGGCTGACCTCTGGGCCATCTTCGACTTCCTCGCGCCCAACTTCCTCGGCAAGCTGTCCGACTTCCAGAAGAACTACGTGCGGCCGATCGAGGAGAACGACGCCAAGACGCTCGAGGCCTTGCGCGCGCGCATCCGGCCGTTCGTCATGCGCCGCAAGAAGGAGGACGTGGCGCAGGAGCTGCCGCCGAAGACCGAGCAGACGCTGTTCGTGCAGTTCGGCCGCAGCCAGCTCGGCCTCTACAACCGGATCCTCAAGACCGCGAAGGACGAGATCAAGGGCCGCATCGAGGAGGTCGGCCTCGAGAAGTCGCAGATGACGATCTTGGCCGCGCTCACGCGCCTGCGTCAGGTCTGCACCGATCCCCGCCTGCTGAACCTGCCCGAGGGCGCCGCGGTCCCGAGCTCGGCCAAGCTCGACGCGTTCAAGGAGCTGATCGCCGAGTGCATCGGCTCCGGCCGCAAGGTCCTGGTGTTCTCGCAGTTCGTCGAGATGCAGAAGCTCTTGTCGGACGCGCTCAACGAGCTGCAGATCGAGCACCTGTGGCTGCACGGCGGCACGACCAACCGCGAGGAGCTGGTCGCACGCTTCCAGCAAAAGAGCGGGCCGCCGGTGTTCCTGATCTCGCTCAAGGCCGGCGGCGCCGGCATCACGCTGACCGAGGCCGACACGGTGATCCACTACGATCCGTGGTGGAACCCTGCGGTCGAGGACCAGGCGACCGACCGGGCGCACCGTATCGGGCAGGACAAGCCGGTCATGGTGTATCGGCTCGTGGTCGAGAACACGGTCGAGCAGAAGATGGTCGAGCTCGGGGCGGAGAAGCGGCAGATCGCCGAGTCGGCGCTGGGGCGGGATACGCAGATGGGCAAGCGGCTGACCATGGAGGATGTCGATCGCTTGCTCGAGACGCCAGTGATGACGCCTTGGGACGAGGTCTGAGCTCGTTTGCCCGAGCCGAGGCTCGATCATGGACCACGACGGCAGCGCCCCGCTCGGCGTCTGGGGCCCGGGCTTTGGCGACCTCGTTCGAACCTTCGACGAGGCGAAGCTCGAGCTCCCGCCGATTCCCGAGCAGCTCCGGCCTCGCCTGCGGCGCCTCGGGCCCTGGGTATGGGCGACTCGCTCCATCGAGCCCGACGGGATGTACATGTTTCGCGAGTACGTCGCGGAGCTGTTCAGGGAGCCCGTGGACGACTACGTGGCGGTGTCCCACGCCGGCCACGGGACGAACTCCTACGGGCTGAGCTATCACGCGCATCCACTGGTCGCACCACGACAATCAGGAGGCGCTGTTTCGGACCGCCACCATCGAGCTGCGTGAGGCGCTGGGTCTGCCGAGCGGAGAATAGGCCCTACTACCCGCCCAGCTTCGCCTGCACCTTCGCAATCCGAGCGTCCGCCTTCGTCGACCCGAGCTCCTTCGCCTTGCTGTACTGCTCGAGCGCGTCGCGATACCGCAGCACCTTGTAGTACGCGTCCCCGAGCTTCAGCCGATAGTTGCTGTTCCCGGGCGCCGCCTTGACCGCCTTCTCGGCGTAGAGCACGGCCTTCTGATCCGAGCCCGTGTCGAAGTACACGTCCGAGAGGCCCATCAAGGCCATCGCGTTGCGCTGGTCATACGCGATCGATTGGTTGAACAGCCCCTTGGCCTCGTCGCGCCGGCCGGCTTGCAGCGCGGCCATGCCCTGCTCTGCCAGATCGCGGGCCTTGTCGGGATCGCGGGTAGCACCCGCGAGGTCGTCGTCGTTCGAGCCCTTGCGCGGCTTCTTGTTCGGGCGTTTGCCTTCGGTGGGCTCGACGGGAGCCAGGACCTCGCCCGTGTCGCCGGTGGTCTCGTCGTCGAGCACGGGCTCACCGGTCTCCGATTCGACCGCTGCGTCCGTGTCCGCGTCGACGGGCTCGATGTCCTCGGTCGGTGGCGGAGCGGCGGGCACGGTGGGCTCGACGGGCGCCGCCACGGCCAGGCCGGCTCCGCGCGCGACCTTGAGCGCCTTGGCCTGCACGATCATCGAGCCCTGGTCCTGCTCGGCGCCTGCGGCCGCGTCCATCGCCAGCAGCTCGTTGGCCTTCTGCGCGGCCTCGTCCTTGTTCTCGAGCGCGAGCACGTCGAGCCAGCGAGCGGCGCCCAGCTCGGACTCGGTGAACTCGCCCTTGGCGGCGCGATCGCGGAAGTCGGCGAGCATGCCAGGGGTCATGCCCGAGCGCTCGAGCGCCTCTTGATCCTCCGGGTTGAAGAGCAGCGCCATCGCGTAGTAGTCGCGCGCGAAGCCGCGGGCCTCGGGCACCTCCCAGTAGCGATCGCCGAGTGCTTCGAGGGTGCTGGCGAACTCCTCGCGCAGCTCCTTGGCTCGCTCCTCACCCGCCTCGTCGGCGCTGCCTTCGAGAGCCTCGAGCGCGAGCACCTTTTGGAAGGCCGTCGGTGCGCCCGGGTCGGTCGCCGGCGGGTAGACCCACTGGGTCTTCGACGCGGCGCTGCGAGCCTCGGTGGTGATCGCCTCGATCTCGCCGAGCTCCTCTTCGGTCGGCTTGCCGCCGACCAGCATCCATGTCACGCCCGCTCCGATCACCAGCGCCGCAGCGGCGGTGACCACCGGCCACAGCCAGCGGTTGCGCGGAGGCGGTTGGAGATCGGCGAGCGGGCTCGGCATCTCCCGCAGCAATCGCTCGCGTCGCTCGGGCTCGACGTCGGGCAGCGGCAGGTCGTCCCACAGCGTCGTCAGCTTGGCGGCGATCTGGGCCTCGCAGAGCGCGGCCTCGAGATCCCGCATGTCGCGATAGCGATCCTCGGGATCCTTCGCGAGGCACTTCATGACCACGGCCGCGAGCTGCTTGGGGATCTCGCGATCGGGCCGCTGCTCGAGCAGCGGCTTGGGGGCCTCGTAGAGCTGCATCTGCAGCAGCTCCTGCACGGCGTCGGCCATGAAGGGCGGGTGCCCGACCAAGAGCTCGTAGGCCATGCAGCCGAGCGCGTACATGTCGAGCCGGCCGTCGAAGCGGGTCCCGGCGATCTGCTCGGGCGCCATGTAGTGGGGCGTGCCCGCGATCGTGTTGCCCTCGTCCTTGCCGACCGCGAGCATCGTCGAGATGCCGAAGTCGACGATCTTCACGACCTCGCGTCCCCCATCACCGATCAAGATGATGTTCTCGGGCTTGATGTCGCG
>CBFGLP010000330.1:0-6568 GCA_965649595.1 uncultured Myxococcales bacterium
AGAGCTCGCCACCCGAGGCGACCCGGTTGAGCGGGGCCTAGGGCTCGCCTGGGTTGGCGGAGAAGCGGATCTCGGCCCGGTCGCGCCCCCGCGGCCCGAGGCGCACGCGGCTGCCTTCGTCGTTGCCCGCGTCGGTATCCGCGCCCTCGTCGTGAGCCTCACCCTCGTCTTCACCGAGCGGGTGCAGCTCGACGGCCAAGCGAGCCGAGGGGATGTGCAGCGCCTCGAGCTCCCGCTCGATCGCCCGGGCGAGCTGCTCGGCCGAGGCCGCCCGCTTGTCGTGCAGCGCGTCGGCGAGCGCGAGGCAGCGGGTGAACGCGGCGTGCTCGGCCTGCTCGAGCTGGCCGAGCTGACCTTCGGCCGAGTCCAGCTCGGCCAGCTCGTCGCTCATCGCCTGCAGGCGCTCGATCAGCTCCTCGACCTCGCAGCCGTGCTTGCGACGCAGCCGCTCGAGCTCGTGGAGCCGCTCCTCGGTCTGGTCGAGCTCGCCGGGCCCGACCTCGATCTCGTCGGCGAGCCGGCTCGCCGCGCTCGCTGCCTCCTGGCATGCCACTTGCGCCGCCTCGAGCTGCTCGGCGACCAGCTCGACCGCGCGCACGCCCTTGGGCATCCGCCTCGCTCGATCGAGCAGCACCGCGAGGCGCGAGGCGATCGCGTCGTCGCTCTCGTAGAGGGCCAGCTCGCACGCAGAGGCGAACTCGCGCAGCTTCTGGGCCTCGCGCAGGAGGGTCAGGCGCCCGCGCAGCTGCTCGTACTCGCCGGGCTTGGGGGCGACCCGCTCGAGCTCCTCGATCTGGAAGCGCAGGTAGTCGCCCCGCTGGATCCGCTCGCTCTCGCGCGCCCGGATGTCCGCGATCCGCAAGGCAAGCTCGCGCCAGCGCCGATAGGCCTCGGCGTACTCGGCCAGCGCCTCGTCGTGCTCGGCATAGGCGTCGAGCAGATCGAGGTGGTGGGAGACGTGGGTCAGCGAGTGGTGCTCGTGCTGCGAGCAGATCTCGAGCAGCTCACCGCCGACGTCCGCGAGCACCGCGAGCGTGGTCAAGTTGGCTTGTAGTGCCACTCGCCCACGACCCGAGCGCTTGACCCGACGCTCGAGCACCAGCGTCTCGTCCTCGAGCTCGAGGCCTTGCGCGTCGAGCAGCGGGCGCAGCTGCTGGCCGACCCGCCCGCGAACCGCGAACTGGGCCTCGACCCGCGCCTCTTCGTCGCCTTCGCGGACCAGCTCGGCGCGGCCTCGGCCACCCCGCAGCAGGGTCAGGGCGTCGACGATGATCGACTTGCCCGCGCCGGTTTCGCCCGTCAGCACGTTCATGCCCGGCTCGAACTCGAGGGCGACGTCGTCGAGCAGGGCTAGGCCGCGGATGCGGAGGTAGTCGAGCACGGCGGCTAGCTACCACAGCGGCCGGGGCTCGACAGTGGGGTCGGCGGGGGATGCTCTCCATTGGATCAGGAGGCCGATCTCCGAGCGCTCGCGCTCGCCGTCGTGCTCGAAGGCCCGAGGGTGCGAGGCAGGCGTGTGCGGGGGGAGGCGAGGATGGGGAGGCGCGCGCGAGATGCTCGCGGAGCGCTCGGCCATGAGGCGTCTCCCTCTGTATTCCACTACAGTGCTAGACCGTCTTCGTGGGTCCCGCGGTTGGTGCATCGATATCCGCAGGCAATGCACCGAATCGCTACACTTGCCTCGAACCGGCTGCGTGATCCGAAGTGCACTGAATGCCCGAGGGAAGACCCACATGTCGCCCGTTTGGCCAGACCAAACGATCAGGAGCACGATTTACCTGATTTGAGCCAATATAACGCTGTATGAAGAGGGTGGGGTAATCCCCTCGCCCACACGGGATCTGGAAATTTTACGATATTCATGTTGCCTTCTCGAGCCTACGAAGGTAGAACATAGACACCGCGATACTCGGGCACCCTCCCGAAGATCGCCGAGTGCATGGATTCCGTCGCGTCACGATTCATCACAGTATCGTGACAGCCGAGTGGGGCTATGACCGCGATGCGTGATCACGACGTGCTCGAGACCTACTGGCTCGCTGTGTGCGACGCTCGACTCGAGCTCTCGCGGGGCGACGCGGTCCAGGCGTTGATCGATGTCGATGCCGACCCGGCGCTGGTCCACGGCTTCATGGTCCAGTTCGCCGCGCTGGCCGTGCAACTGCAGGAGCCGGTCGAGCAGCTCCTGGTCGCGGCCAGCCACCGCTGCGAGCACGTCGGCGAGTGGGGTCTCGCGCGGACCCTGCTCGGCCTGGCCGAGGACGCGATCGAGCGCTACCGGCTGTTCGCCGACGACACGCGCGTGCTGGCCCAGCTCTGGAACGACCGTCGGCTGCCCGAGCTCGACCTGACCTGGCTGCTCACGCAGCCCACGACCGCCTCGATGCGGCGCATCTGGGCCTTCCATGGCGAGCTCGTGTCGAGCTCGGCTCCGTGGGCCTACCTCGCCACGATCTACGAGATCGACGCGCTCGTGGCCGCGATCGCCCCGATGGCCACGGTCCACGCCGAGCGCTTGCTGGGATCCGAGATCCGCTCGGGCATGCGTAGCTTCGCCTGCTTGGCTCGGGCAGGCGAGCAGGGGCGAGCTCGCGCGGCCATGCGCGAGGTGCTGCGTCAGCACCCAGAGCGGCTCGACACCGTGACTCGGGCTGCCCGCCGGATGTTGCAGCACTACGGCGAGTTCCTGGACGATTGCATGGTCGCCGCGGTGAACCTGGCGTCCTGGCGGCAACTGGCGCACGGGTAGTGGTAGAAGTGCAGCACCCATGCGGGAGCAGGTCCGTTCCGGGGTCGCGCTTGCCGACGCCGACACCGTCGAAGCGCTGATCGCTGCGGCGTTGCCCGATCCATCCCGTCGACTCGTGCGCGAAGGCGAGCTGGCCCGCGGAGGCATGGCGGCGATCGAGGTCGCGTTCGACCGGGCCCTGCAGCGGCGAGTCGCGCTCAAGCTGATGCACTCGGAGCACCGCGACTCGGCCCTGGCCGTGCGGAGCTTCCTGCGCGAGGCCCAGATCACCGGTCAGCTCGACCACCCCAACATCGTCCCGGTCCACGAGCTCGGCGTCGATGGCGAGGGCGACCTCTTCTTCACGATGAAGCTGGTCGAGGGTCGCACGCTGCACGACCTGATCGACTCGCTTCGTGCCCACCAAGATCGCCTCGACCCGCGCGGCCTCAAGCTCGCAACCCCGCTCGACCACGACGACCTGCTGCGCTTGCTCGAGATCTACAGCAAGGTGCTCGACGCGGTCGCGTTCGCCCACTCGCGCGGCGTCGTGCACTGCGACCTCAAGCCCGAGAACGTCATGGTCGGTGACTTCGGGCAGGTCTACTTGATGGACTGGGGCATCGCGAAGGTGGTGCCGCGGCCTGCTGGCGAGCCGCTCGCCGCGAGTCGGGACTCGCCTTGGGTCCACGACGTGCTCCCGCTGCCGCTGCAGCCCGGCCACACGGTCATGGGCACGCCGGCCTACATGAGCCCGGAGCAGGCCCGCGCCGACCACGAGAAGATCGACCAGCGCTCCGACGTGTTCGCGCTCGGGGCCATGCTGTTCGAGATCCTCACCGGCCATCCGCCCTACCAGGGCCGCAGCGCCGTCGATCTGCTGCTGCAAGCCGAGGACTGCGAGGCCAAGCTGCCCGAGCACTTGCCAGTGCCTCGCGAGCTACGTCGGATCGTCGGGCAGGCGATGGCCCGCGAGCCGTCCGAGCGCTACGCCCGGGTCGAGCAGATGCAGGTCGACCTGCGCCGCTTCATGCGGGGCGGCGGCAACTTCCCGCGGCAAAAGTACGCCCCGGGCCAGTGGATCATCCGCGAGCACGAGGTCGGCGACGCGGCCTACATCTTGGTCGCGGGCAAGTGCGAGGTGTTCAAGCAGATCGACGGCCGCTGGGAGTCGCTGCGCACGCTCGGCCCCGGCGAGGTGTTCGGCGAGACCGCGATCTTGGCCTCGACCCCACGCACCGCCAGCGTCGTCGCGCTGACCGACGTCACCTGCATGGTCGTCACCCGCGAGGTGCTCGAGCGGGAGGTCGACGCGATGAAGCCGTGGATGGGCGCGTTCATTCGGGCGCTGGCGCAGCGCTTCTCCGAGAGCGCGGACAAGCAGCGGCTCGCGGCCCTGCAGACGCTCGAGCGCGAGCCGGCCAAGCTCGCCAATCAAGCGCTGATGCTGCTCAAGACCTGGGGCGTGTGGGACCGCGACCTCGGCTGGACGATGAGCCTGCGCCGGCTCTGCGGAGGCATCAAGGGCGGCGCAGGGATGACCCAGGAAGAGCTGGTCGAGGTGCTGCGGAGGTACCGGCAGCTCTTCATCGATCCCAGCAACGACGTGATCGCGCTGCGGGACGATCGTGGGCTGATGGTCGAGCTGGTTCCGGCGCTGGGCTTTTGACCCGCTGTCCGTGATCGCGATGGAGGGACGTCGCACGTCTCTCCATCGCACGTCTCTCCATCGCGTCGACGAGGTCGTGGGCTCAGCCACCCAACTCGAGCACGATCGGCGTGGAGTCGTGCTCGAACTCGATGGTTGCAGAGGGCAACTCTCCGGTGATCGTCATCCCGGCCACGTAGAGGAGCTCGCACGCGGATTCACCGGGCGGACACACGCACTCGGCCCCGCCGGTATAGGTGCAATCGGAATACGAGACGGCCGACACCGATACGAGGCTGCCCGGCTCGACGATGCGGCCCGCCAGGCAGCCGAATCCATCCTCCTTGGAGCACGGCTCGTCGAAGCAGTCCTCGATGTCGAGGTTGTTCCAGACATACCCATCCCAGTGGAACTCGAAGCTGCCGCCGGGATCGATGCGAACCAGACGCTCGAGGCCTTCTTTGTGCCCAAATTCCCCGCATCCATAGTCGAGGTCGTTTTCGATGATTTCGCAGCGCAGGTTCGGCAACCCGAGATCGTCGACCCGGCCGACGCCATCGATCCTGAAGTACATCAAGTCGTGGTGGCTGTAGTCCACTTCGCGCAGGAAGAGCGGCTCGCTGCCGACGTTCTCGAGCACGATGGTCTTTTCGGTCGAGTTGGCCAGGGGCTCGTCTTCGAGGCTCTCGCACACGTTCGGCTCGTTGGCTGCGGTCGCACCGTCGCTCCCGTCGGAGGTGTCGTCGTAGGTATCGGCTTCGTCGGCTCCGATGTCTTTGTTGCCGATCTCACAGGCCGAAGTGAGGGCACTGCCCACGAGCAACAACGAGCAGGCGAACCATGGATACTTGAAGTAGGTCGTCATCATTGTGGCCATCACCAGACGCGGACGAATCCGTGGTTGTCAGCGGGCTGAGTGGCACAATTTCCTGCGAGCACGGTGACGCGGCCGAACCCTCGATCACCTGCCGCTCAGGGGAGCATGCGGTAGAGCCGAATCGTGCCATCGCCGAGCAGCGTGGCGAATTCGTCGACGCCGTCGCCGTCGCGATCACCGACCGCCAGCGCGGCGATCCCCGCGAGAGGCAGCGTGGCAAAGCAAGCGCTCGGGGCCTGGTACCACTTCGACACGAACGCGATGGAGGTGGGGTTGGCCAGCAGCACGAAGGGCTCGCCGAGCTCGGCGGTGTCGATCAGCTCCGCGACGTGGAACTGGTCCGGCAGCTCGCTGTAGATCGCCTTTGGCGGGTCGTCGTACCAGAACTGCACGACTGTCCCGCTGGGGGTGTCGAGCAGCGCGAGCGGGTGCTGCTCGCTCGGGCCGAAGGTCCCGACGCGCCACGTACAGCTCGACGGTGTCACGAGGTCGGGGTCGAAGCCGAGGGCAGTGGTCGCGTCGAAGGCCGGCCCCGGGTGGATGGTCGCCTCGCAGCCCTGGCCGAACAGCAGGTCGGGCGTCGCGTCGGGGTCGAGCCGGCCCGTGACGATCTCGTTCGCCGAGCCCGGGAGAGCCTGGAAGCCGGGCTCTGCGTTGGCGATGTCGTCGAAGAGCAGGACGTCCTGGCCAACGACCCCGACGAGCGCGTCGATACCGTCGAGCTCGGGATCGATCGCGCGGACCTGCGAGACCTCGGGGAAGCCAGGGATCTCCGCGTCGAAGTCGAACCCGCCGGCGCCATCGCCCTGACCGAGCCAGGCGAGCCCGCTGCCCTGGTTGGAGAACACTGCCACGTCGATCGGGCTGAGCGAGTCGAGGCTCAGCGCGACCAGGTTGGCGAAGGGATCGACGACCGGCGCTGGCCAATTGCTGGTGACCAAGGAGTCGTCATCCGTCAGCGTGACGATGCCATCCGAGCGCAACGCGAGCAGGTCTTCGCTGCCGTCGGCGTCGACGTCGACGAAGACCAACTCGAGCACCCCGTCGAGCTCGGGCAGCGGGAGCTCTTGCAGCGTCGGTGGCTCGCAGTCCAGCGCGAGGCCAATCTGGGGGCCCACCTCGCAGCTACCAAGGTCGCAAATGAAGCCGGGGCCGCAATCGGAGTTGGAGATGCACTCGTCGGGCGAGACCTCGCAGTCGTCCAAGCAACCTTCGTACTCGCACACGCCCCCGAGACAGAACCAGCCGCTGCCTGGGCAGTCGGCGCTCGTCCTGCACTCTGGCGGATCGTCGTCGGTCGAGTCGTCGCTGGTAG
>CBFGLP010000331.1:0-2055 GCA_965649595.1 uncultured Myxococcales bacterium
CGACATCGCGCTCGACACCTTTAACGCCGACCCACGCTGGCGCCTCGCCCAGCTCCGCGCCCGACCGAACGGCTGGGTCCTCGTCGTCTATCCCGAGGACCACGACCCGGACGACGCGGTGGCCGCGATCGACATCATCATGGAGAACGTCGATGACGTCCGCTGGCTGGACGCCAGCGTCTCGCAGGCCGAGCAGGACGCGATCCTGGAACGCCTCGACCGTGCCCTGTGGGCCGCCTTCGAGGCGCGGCAGGAAGAGGAAGGCGCCGGCGGGGACGAAGGGGACGCGGACGAGAAGACTGAGATCCCGTCGCCGATCCAGGGCTTGATCGAAGTGATGGAGCGTCGCAGCCGCTCGCTCGGCACCGATCTGGCGTCCAGCAAGAACCTGGCGCGCACCGATGGCTACCAGGAGATCGCCCGCGCGCTCCACGAGCTCGCAGATGCGCCGGGTATCAGCGCCGAGGAGCTTCAGAACTGGCTCGAGTCAGAGCAGTTGATGGACGCCGGCGAGGTCGTGGCTCGGTCGAAGGTCGAGGCGTTGACCGTCCCGCGACTGATGCGAGACCTTTGGGACAGAATCCTCGACGCGCTGGACGTCGCCGAGGTCGAGGAAGTCGAGGGTGTGCTGCGCGTCCCCGAGGGGGCCATCCACGATGTCGGCGGCCACGAGACGATCCTCGAGCGGGCCCAGGACGGCGACGGCTACTCGCTGCGACGGGTCCGAGTACAGCACGAGGCACCGGACGAGGATGGGACCGTGGCGATCGAGGACCCGACCGATCGACTCACCGCAGGTGCGCTCATCCACCTGAATGGCCGCAGCGAGCGCATGCTGGCGGAGCTGTACCGCAAGGTCCGGGACTTTCAGCAGAACCTCGTCCAGGCGCCGAAGACCCTCAAGGACGTCCGCGTCCTCCTGTACTGGACCGCGGTGATGCTCGACGCACCCCTGTGCCAGGGCGAGGTCAAGGCGCGTGCGACCACGGCGTTCTCGCAGGCGAAGGCGTACTACGACACCGCGCGGCGCCAGCTCATGGAGGGCCGCAGCGTCGACGCGGTGCGGCGCATGCACGAGGCGCTGCGGAGGGTCAGTATCGCGGCAGCCGAGATCGCCAAGAGCTGCGGCGAGGGCCAGCTCGACATCCCCGTGACGCCGCCGCACCTGCCCGTGCGGCCCGAGGACAAGGCCGCGATCGAGGGCGGCGAAGTGGAGGTGAGACCGTGACCGAGCAGCAGTTCATGCAGCGGACGCAGGAACGGATCGAGCAGCTCCGCGACGAGCAACGGCTGCTCCATGAGCGGATCGCTATGGATCTCCGGCGCCTTCAGGCCCTGCGGATGAACCTCAACATTCTCGCGGGTACCCTCGCGCTCGGCCTCGGCCTGAGCGTCGGCTACCAGCTCGGGAGGCGGTGACATGGCCGACGCGCTCACCAAGCCGCAGTCCGAGATCGACCGCGTGCTGGTCAATGCAACCGAACAGCAGCGGACATTCGACGCCAACTACGGCGACGCGCTCCACACCCTCCGTCGCAAGATCGTCCACGAGGTCACGGTCGCCACAACGGCCGGCCTCGTGCTTGGGGGTCTCGTCGGAGCGATCGTCGGCATGGGGAGGCGCTGACCATGGCTCGTTCACCAGAATGGGAGAAGCTGGCGATGGCTCAGGGCGACCCGAAGCCCACGTGGCCGCTGCCGACCGTGACGCCGAAGTTCGCCACGTGGAGCATCGGCGGCGGTCGGCCCTTCGGCTGCGCGGCCGGCAAGTGCGAGCGCTGGCACGCCGGCATCGACCTCACCGGCGCGCCGGACGGCGCCCTGGTCATCGCGCCCGAGCTGAGGACGCGATCCAGCGGGCCCTCGCGCAGGAGCACGGCTGCACCGCCGACGAGTGCAGACCAACGAGTTCCGAGCTCTCGACCACGGGCCCGCTTGCGGCGATCAGCCGACTCAACTGGTGGCTCGTCGGCGGCGTGACGGCGGCCGGCGTGGCCCTCGGGATGATGCTCGTCGTGCGAGCTCGGGACTAGCGAGCGCGAGCCCGCGATGAGG
>CBFGLP010000332.1:0-7628 GCA_965649595.1 uncultured Myxococcales bacterium
AGTCGAGCGCCCGCGCTCGAGCGATGAAGTCGAGCGCCCGCGCTCGAGCGATGAAGTCGAGCGCCCGCGCTCGAGCGATGAAGTCGAGCGCCCGCGCTCGAGTGGGCTGCGACTCCGAGAGATGGTCGAGGCCGATCTCGAGCACAAGGTCCGCTGGGCCAACGATCCCGAGGTCAACCGTTGGATCGTGATGCCCGAGGTGACGCTCGAGGGGACCCGCGATTGGTTTGCCGCCCAGCTCGCCGATTCCGACGTCATCCTGCGGATCTTGTGCTTCGGCGACGAGCCGATCGGCTACGTGAAGCTCGGGCGCGATCGGAAGCCAGGCCAGGGCATCTACCACGGCTTGGCGATCGGAGAGCCACGCTACTGGGGCCGCGGGCTCGGCAAGGCGGCGGTGCTCGAGGTGCTCGAGCTGGCGTTCGGGGTCGAGGGCTGGTCGCGGCTGTGGGGCCACTGGCCGGGCTGGAACGAGCGCTCGATCCGGCTGCACGAGCAGCTCGGGTTTCGCCGCGAGGGGCTGGCGGACTTTCGTCGCCGGGACCTCGAGGGCAACGAGCACGACGTCTGGATCCTCGCGGCGACCCGCGACGCGTGGCTGCGCTGAGCTACACCCGCGGCAGCGCGAGCCCCTCGCCGAAGAGCGTGTCGTTGCGCTCCAAGAAGGGCGCCCGCTCGCTCGCGTCGATCCGCACGTCGACCACGAAGGGCCCGGTGGCCGCGGCCGCGAGCTCGAGCGCCTGCTCCAGCTCGGCCTCCGTGCGCACGTGCACGCCCTCGGCTCCCATCGCTCGCGCGATCGCGACGAAGTCGGTGAAGGGGATCGCGGTCTCGACCGGCGCGTAGCCGGCGTGCCGCATGCCGTGATCGATCATCCCGTACTGCGAGTCGTTGAGCACGATCCACAGCGCGGGGATCCGGTACTGCACGGCCGTGCTGATCTCGCTGTTCATCAGCATCGCCCCGTCGCCAGCCACGGCGACGGCCTTGCGGCTCGGATCAGCCAGCGCGGCCCCGAGCACGCCGGTCACCGCGTGACCCATCGAGCCGAACCCGGTCGAGACGCGATAGCGACGCGGGTTGTCGAACGCCAAGCAGTGGTTGCCCCACGCGAACGCGTTGCCAGCCTCGGTCATGATCAGGGCGCCGCGCTCGACCAGGTGGCGCTGGATCCCCTGCATGAGGAACTGCGGTCGCACTGGTCGCTGGGGCTGCTCGGGCCGCTCTTCATTGGGGGCCAGCACCGGCATGGGTGGCTTGGTCGGGCCGGGCATGCATGGGCGGACGAGCGGGGCAGGGAAGCGCTCGAGCAGCGCGGCGACGAGCGAGCGAATCTCGGCCTGGACGCTGATCGTCTTGGCGCGGGTGAACGCGGCCCCGGTGTGCTCGGGATCGAGGTCGACGTGGATGAAGCCAGCGGCCGGGACCAGCCGATCGTCCCAGAAGGTCGTGAACTCGCCGAGCCGCGTACCGAGCACGAGGATCTGCTCGGGTTGATGCTCGGCCAGCCAGTCCTTGACGTGGCGATGGCCAGCGAAGCCGGTCACGCCGATGAACTGGGGGTGGTGCTCCGGGAACACGCCCTTGCCTCGCGGCGAGCACATCACCGCGAGGCCGAGCCGCTCGGCCAGCTCGCGGATCTCGGCCGACGCCTCGCGGGCCCCGAACCCGACCCACAGCGCGGTCGAGCGCTCGCGCAGCCGCCGGGCCAGCTCGTCGACGACCGAGGGATCGCAGCCCATGCCACGCACGCTGCCGCGGTCGAGCCCGCGATCGAGCACCAGGGTCTCGTTCTGCACGTCGGTCGGGACGCTGACGTGCGCGACGAAGCCCCGCGGATCGGCGAACCCTCGCCGCAGCCGGCTCGCCAGCTGCCCGAGCTGGCGCGGATCAGCGACGGTCTCGACGTATTGGAACACCGGCCCCGCGGTGAACAGGCCGCTCGGCAGCGTGTGCGGGCTGGTCTCTTGGAACGCGAAGCGCCCGCCGTTGCGAGCCGCGGTCGCGGCCGAGACGAAGAGCAGCTTGGCGCCCTCCCAGCGGGCCGCGACCAGCCCGGTCAGCGCGTTGGTGATGCCCGGGCCGGTCGTCGAGAACACCACGGTCGGGCGTCCGCTGGCGAGCGAGTCCTCGAGCGCAGCGAAGGCGGCCCCGGCCTCGTGGCGACAGTGCAGCACCTGGATCGACGAGCTCGCCAGCGCGTCGCTGATCGGCACGATCGCCCCACCACCGATCCCGTAGGCTCGCGCCACGCCGAGCTCGGTGAGGATCGAGACTAGGCCCGCGGCGACGCTGACGACCTCTGCCGACTGGTCGAGCACGGGCTCGTCGTCGAACGCGTCGAGCGGGCCGGTCTGCGGTCGCTCGCGCGGCTGCGGGACTTCGTCGAGCTCGGGCTCGAGATCGTTGCGGCCTCCAGTGATGGAGCGCAGCGTCCAGGGTCGATCGGTGACAATGCTTTGGTGATTGATCGATGCAGTGTGCTCGACGGCCATGTCGATCCTCCGCTTTCCATTCACCTGCACGGGGCCTTCCTCGCGACTGCTCATGACATGCTCGGCTCGATCGGTCGCAGTTGGACGGTTCCGACCCCCGCCGATCCGTCGGCTCGCAGGTGGGGTCAATGATTCGAATCCCTCGAATCCAATTGTCTCGACATGTACCTTCGGCCAGTGGCGTGGGCAAGAAGAAATTTTGATGAGGCTGAAATCAATGCTCTGCGGCACCAGAGTGTCGTAATGACGAAACCGCGCTCGGGATGTGCGTCCAGAGCAGGGCGTTTTCGAGCGAAAGTACTTCGCGGGTAGGCATCAGGTTTTCCGCGACCGTGGCCGCGAATGTCTCTCGGACACCAAAATAGCTCGAATTTCAGTGTTCTGAGGCTAATTGGGACATGTGTGAGGCGCGCGCATAGAGTGCCTCACGAGTCGCAGGGGATTTATTTCCATAGTGTTCTTCCGATCAATCGCAGTGTACGAGCAGTGCGCGATATTCTCGAAGCTGGCCAATGGACAGGTGGACGCGCGAATTTTTCACGAAGCCAAATTCCAGTGATGCTGAAATATGAACGTCGGCCAAATTACGTTTAATCAATTGTTCAATCCAATTATCACCAATCACCGTGTAGCGAATTGCCCCGCAATGGAGTGCGAACGATTCTCCACACTCCCCAGCGGGTTGAGTCGATTCAACGAGCTCGCAACAGCGTACCGAAGCCACGATCGTGGCCGAGCTGCGGAGCGAACGATCCCTCGGACCAGGCCGTGCGGCCACCGACGAGCACGCGGCGGACGGCACGATCGTTGCGACGGACCAGCCGAGTGAGCCCGGAGAAACCCTCCATCGGGGCCTCGTGCATCCGCTCGAGCTCTTCGTCGAGGCCCTGCGGATCGACGACCACGAGGTCGGCTCGCCGCCCTTCGAGCAGCGTGCCGCAGTCGAGGCCGAACCACTGCGCGATCTCTCCGGTCAGGCGATGCACGGCTTGCGCGGGCGAGAGCACGCGGCGGCCGGCCTGCTCGGCGTCACGCACCAGCTTCAACAAGCGCAGCGGGAAGTTGTAGTAGGCCATGTTCCGCAGGTGGGCGCCCGCGTCCGAGAAGCCGATCAGGATGTCGGGGTGGCGGACGATCCACTCGAGCCAGCGCGGGCGATCGTTGGCGACCGTGGTGTACCAGCGCAGCGCCGTGCCGTGCTCGGCGACGAGATCGAGCAGCGTGTCGATCGGATCCGCGCCGCGCTCAGCAGCGATCTCGCCGAACGACTTTCCGATCAGCTCGCGCGCGGGGCAGTCGATGATGCGGGGCTCGGCCAAATCGCGGTGGTAGGCACGACCGCGCAGGCGATCGCGCCAGTGCTTGCGGAACCGACGGCGATAGTCGGGATCGCGCAGCAACGCGGCGCGCTGCTCGGGATCCTCGATGTGCAGCGCCTCGGTGCCGGCGCCGAACTCCTCGAACACCGGGACCTCGATGCCGTCGACCCACATGTCGAAGGGGTTGGGCAGGGCCTGGAAGCGTAGGTCACCCCGCAGCAGCCGGTTGGTCACGCGGGTCAGCATGCCGACGATCCGGTGGATGCCGCGGGCGGCCGGCGTGTCCATCATCGCGATGATCGTGGTCTTGAGCGCGGGCCGGAGCACGCCTGCGCTGATCAGCGCAAAGAGCAGCACGTTGAGCTTGGTCGACACGTTGGGCACGCCCTGCAGCACGCGCCCGCGCTCGCGCAGCAGCTTGGCCAGCGCTCGATACTCGGACCAGCTTGCGAACACCGAGGGTGTCGGTCGGCTGCGAAAGTCCTCACCGTCCATCTTGTCCCACGGCAGCGTGTTGATCGACAGGCCGAGGTAGCCCGCGTCGATCGCCTCGCTCAGCGTCCGCCGCATGCCGGCCAGCTCGTCGGCGCTCGGGCGCTCGCTCGCGTCGAGGCTGCGACGAAGGCCCATCGTCGCGGCACGGATCGCCGAGTGGCCGAGCAGCGCGGCGACGTTGGGGCCGAGCGGGAGCTTGTCCAGGTGCTCGAAGTACTCGCGCGGGCCGTCCCAGTCCTTGTGCTGCTCGAGCAGCGGCTTGACGGTGCTGCGCGGGATGCCTTCGACGCGACAGAACATGTCGGCGAGATCGACCGGATCGCCGACCGCCATGCTCAGCCCGCAGCTGCCGACCACCACGGTGGTCACGCCATGGCGGAGCGACTCGCCGAGCGCCGGGAGCAGCTCGATCTCCGCGTCATAGTGGGTGTGGAAGTCGATGAAGCCGGGCGTGATCCAGCAGCCGCTCGCGTCGACCTGCTCGGCGTCCTCGGGTGCCTGACCGCCGGGCGGGAGCAGGGCCTCGACCACTCCACCTCGGACGAGCACGTCGCGAAGCTGGGGCGCGTTGCCGAGCCCGTCGAAGACCGTGCCACCACGCAGAACCTGAGGGCGCGACTCCATGCGAGGAAGGTATCAGAAACCGCGTTCGGCAAGCATCTCGCTCGTAGGGGAGCCCGTGGCGGCAAGCCGCGTCGGCGGCCCGCGTGCAGGCGTTTTCGGCCCGACGATCACGACTGCTCCACTAGTGCTTGGCGAGCCCGGCTCCTCGCTGCGCTGATATCGTGTGGGTCGGGGATTGCACATGTTTCAAGACTCGATACTGGAAGTGGCGCTCGCGTTGGCGTTCTTGTTCGCGCTCTTGAGCTTGGTCGTCACCTCGGTCACCGAGGGCTTCGCGAACCTGCTCTCGGCTCGCTCGCGCGCGCTCGGGTCGTGGCTCGAGTCGATGCTCGAGCAAGGCAAGCGCCGCCTGGTCAAGAAGGGCGAGACGATCACCGAGAGCACGATCACCAAGCAGGTGCTCGAGCACCCGCTGGTCCGCTCGCTCTGCCCGCCCGGGCGAGCGCTGCCCGACTACATCCCGCCGGACGTGTTCGCGACCGTGATGATCGAGATCCTCGTGCAGTCTCGCGGCGGGTCGACGAGCACGCGGCCCAAGACCACCGCCGAGCTGCTCGCGCTGGTCGAGACGCTGCCGCAGACCGAGCCCTTGCGGCAGGCGCTGGTCAACTTGGTCCACCGCGCCGAGGGTGATCTGCGGCGGGTCGAGCACTCGCTCGCAACTTGGTTCGACGACTCGATGGAGCGGTTGAGTGGTTGGTACGCCCGGCAGGCCCAGCTGGCCGCGTTCGCGTTCGCGACCCTGGTCACGCTGCTGCTCAACGTCGACTCTGTGATGATCGCCAACAAGCTGTGGGAGAGCGACGAGCTGCGCAACAAGATCGTCGAGCAGGCGATCAGCGAGCAGCGGGTCCAGGCGCAGGCCGACGCGAGCGGCGAGCCGAGCACGCCGAGCGGCGAGCTCACCCCGGCGGCTGGCGAGGTCGACATCGAAGCGCAGCTGGCGGACAGCCTCGCGCTGATGGAGCGGATCGACGCGTTCCCGCTCGGCTGGTCGCTCGATCCGCTCGATCGGCGTTCGCCGCCCCGCAGCGTGCTCGGGTGGCTGTCCAAGCTGCTGGGATTCGCGATCACCGTGCTAGCGATTACCCTCGGCGCGCCGTTTTGGTTCGATCTGCTCAGCCGCTTCGTCGGGCTGAGCTCGGCCGGTCGAGCGCCCAAGGTCAAGGTCGCCGCCGCAGCGGCGGCGGCGATCAGCACGAGCAGCGGCAGGGTACGGACCAGCCAGTCCAGCGCGGACACGGAGGAGAGCCCATGAAGCCATGCGCGTCGATCGTCACCGTCGCCTTCGTCGCGTGGTTCGCGAGCGCGTGCGAGCGGGCGACCAGCTCGCGCGAGCCGGAGCCCGAAGCAACGCGCGAGCCCGAAGCAGCGCGCGAGCCCGAGGCCAAGCCCGGGGTCAAGCGCGAGCTCGTGGTGATCGATGCGGGCAGCAGCGGCACGCGGGCGCGGGTGTTCTCGGGCGAGCTGAGTCGGCCCGACACGCTCGCGGCGGTCGTTACGACCGAGTGCAGCTTCGATGTTCCGCTCGCGACCAACATCGAGGGCGTGATCGCGGGGTGGGAGTGTGTTCGACCGAAGCTGAGCGATCCCGCCGGCACGCCGGTGCTGGTCTACGCGACCGCGGGCATGCGCTCGCTCGCCGAGCTGGATCCGCAGGCCGCCGTCGAGCTCCACGCCGAGGTCGTCCGGGCGCTCGAGCAGCGCGGCGTCGAGCAGGTCGAGTCCCGCACGATCGAGGGCAGCGACGAGGCGCTCTACGCATGGATCGCCATCAACCATCAAGAGCAGCGGCTTTCGGGTGAGCCGACCGTGACGATCGCCGAGTTCGGCGGGGCGTCGATCCAGATCGCGTACGAGATCGAGATGGGTGTCGAGGCCGACATGCCCGAGCTCCAGACCCTGCACCTCGGCGGCGTGCCGCATCGGATCTACGCGCGCAGCTACCTCCACTGTGGCGTCAACGAGGCTCGCGTCGAGCTCGCCGGCTCCACCTGCTTCGCGCCCGACTGCGCGAGCGCGATGACCTGCGCCGCGCAGCTACCCGTGGGCGCGAGCGGGACCGGGGATGTCGCTTGCGAGCGCCACGTCGAGGAGCGGCTGCGCGGCGACGCGGCGAGCTGCAAAGCGGTCGTCGATCCTCCGCCCAAGCTGCCGGGTCAGCCGGTCCGCGTCATCTCGATCTTGCGCAGCGTGTTCGAGACGCTCGACAGCGTGCACGCGGGCGCCGTGGATCTCGGGCGGGCACGCGCCCGAGCGCAGGAGGTCTGCGCGAGCCAATGGGCTGGCCTCGAGGCGCTGCTGCCCAGCGCGCCCGAGCCGTTTCGGGCGACCACCTGCTTCAACGCCACCTACGCGCTGCTCGTGCTCGACGCGTGGGGGCTGGCAGAAGGCGACCCGCGGCCGAGCGTCAGCGAAGCCGACGACTCGTGGGCGTGGGGGGTCGCGCGGCTGTGGATCGAAGGCGTCGAGCGCTGAGCGATCGCTGAGCGATCACTTCGCGTCCGGCTCGAGCTCGAGCGAGACCGAGTTGATGCAGTAGCGCAGCCCTGTCGGTCCCGGGCCGTCCGGGAACACGTGGCCGAGGTGGCTGTCGCCATGGGTCGAGCGCACCTCGGTGCGGATCATCCCGTGCGAGGTGTCGCGGATCTCGTTGACGTGCGCCGGCTCGATCGGCCGGGTGAAGCTCGGCCAG
>CBFGLP010000333.1:0-4495 GCA_965649595.1 uncultured Myxococcales bacterium
AAAAGGCCGAGCGAACGCTCGGCCTTTTGCGTGCTCGGAGCTCAGCCGCTCACTTGGGCTTCTTGCACTTTGCCTCGCCCGCGAGCTCGGCCGGCGCGGCGCTCCGATCCTCGGTCGCGCCCGCGCCCGCGAACAGATCCGCCGCCTTGAAGGCCGGCTCACACACGCCCTTCTTGTTGCCCTTGTACTTCTCGATCGCCGCGATCCCCTCGAAGCCGCGCGCCTGGATCAGCGGCGATGCATCGGCGCTCGCGGCCTCGTACTGCGCCTTGGCCTCGTCGAGCTTCTCCGGCGCGACGATCTGGTCGTCTTGCTCGCCTTCGCCGAACGCTTGGTTGAGCACCGCCTCGGCCTGGATGATCCGCGCGAGGCCGGCGTAAGGTCCCTCGGTGATCGCTTGGGCCTTGGCTTGGGCGCCAGCGGCGTCCTGAACTCCGATCAGGTAGCTCGCGTGGGCGAGCGCGGCGAGCTGCTGCAGATCGGCGTCCTTCAGCTTATCGCCAGCCGCCACGGCCGACTCGGCCGGCTCCTTGGCGTTCTCGGGGATCAGCTGCGCGGCGGCGAGCGCCTGCAGTGCCGCTGCCTTGCCGCTCGCGCGGATCTGGGTATCGGCGGACCAGGCGGTGCGGAAGCCCGCGGCCTCGTTGGCGACGGCCTCGAACTCGCCTTTGAGGTAGCGATCCCACAGCTGGGCGATCTCGGCGGGATCGGGATCTTGCGGCGGGATTACGGGCTCGGCCGGCTCTGTCGGCTCGCCCGGCTCGTCGGTCTTCACGTCGTCGCCGGGGTCTTTGGTCTCGCCCTTGTTCTTGTCGCAGGCGGTCGTGGGCAGGACGGTCAGTGCGGCCAGCAAGGCCAGCTTGGTGGTGAGTCGCGTGGTCATGATGGATTCGTCTCGGACGCTTCGGTGGTGGTGTCGGTGGTGGAGTCGGGGGGAGCAGGAGAGGGGGCGGGCGAGCGCTCGAGCACGCGGACTTGGATCGCACCGAGGCTGCCGAGCGAGCCGATCAGCAGCTCCTCGCGGCCCGCGATCGGGCGGGGCTTATCGAAGCGCAGCAGCTTGCCGAGCACCTGGACGCGATCACCGAGCAAGAGCGAGATCGTCTTGGTCTCGGCGCTGGCTCGACCGCGGGCGGCCGAGGAGGCCGGCTCGCGTGGTGCGATCACGCGAGCGTGGTCGAGGTTCTCGAGCCCGAGCGCGGCCTTGCCGTCGCTGAGCAGCACGAACTCGGCTGCGATCGCGGTCGCCCGCTGACCGCCGGCTCGGTTGTGGAACACCATCGCGCGGGGGCCCATCGCTCCCTCCGCGTCGACCAGCACACCCTCGATGTGCACGGGCCCCTCTGTGGCGGTCACGATCGAGCTCACCGGCAGCTGCTCGAGCCGCGCGACCTCGAGATCGAAGTCGGGCAGCGGGCGCCGGGCCTGGCCCTTCTTTCCAGCCCGCAGCAGGTTGGTCAGCGCGAGCACGATCATCGCGACGAGCACGAGCAGCCCGACCTTGGCCCAAGGCGCGTCGGCCAGCCACGCCAGCTCGTCGCTGCTGGTCGGGTCGCTCGACGGCGCGGGGGCCCAAGCGAGCAGCCCCTCTTCGCGGCTCACCAATACGCCTCCGCGAGCGTCAACGTGAACTCGACCGAGCCGCTGTCGTCGCTGTCCTCGGTGACCTGGCCAACCAAGAGCGAGCGGCCGGTCTCACCCGGGGCGATCTGCTCGACCCGCTCGCCGTAGAGCGTGGGCCCGTCGTTGAAGTCGACCCGGGGCATCACGTCGTGGAGCGGGACGGTCCCGCGGTTGGTCAGCGTGACGACCCAGCGGATCCGGCCCAGCCAGATCTCCGGTCGTCCTTCGACCTGGATGTCGAGCACCGGCTCGATGTCGTAGGCGCGGTTGGGCCGATGATCGTGGATGCGCGGGATCAGCTGCATCCGCTTGCCCTGGTAGTCCATCTGCACGAAGAACTCGCGCATGACGTTGAGGCCGAGCAGGCCGCCGGTCCGCTCCGTCGCGCACGAGTCACAGACCGAGACCAGCAAGCCGGCGACCCGGACGTCGCCGATCCGCAGCGCGGGCAGGTGAACCATTCGACTCTCGCGCAGCCCGCTCGCGGTGTTGAACTCGAGCGTCGGCGCATCGTCGGGCACCTCGATGCCGAGCCGACGCGCGGTGGCGGAGGTGATCGTCGTGTACGAGGCGCCGGTATCGAACAGGTACTCGAGCGGCTCGAGCTGACCGTCTGCGCCCTCGAGCACGACGTCGAGGAAGATCGCTGCGCCCTTGTCGGAGAAGGGCACGGTCACGACGCCATCGAGCGCGACGCGATCTTTCTCGATCACCGGCGCCGGGAACTCGCCGCCCTCGGGATCGACCACGTCCGCCGCCTCGTGCCCGAGCGCGCTGAGGGCTCGGGTCGCCGAGTGAGCGTCGCCGAAGTGACCTTGCACGACCCACTCGCAGCTGCGCAGCGCAGTGCCGACCAGGTCGGGCACCAAGAGCACCGCGATCGCCAGCCCAGTCGCGTTCCACACGCTCGGCAGCCATGCCATCGTCGCTCGGATCCTGCGCGGCTCGTCGTGGTGCTTCCACGCCGCGAGCAAGAAGGGCAGACCGAAGGTCAGCGCCACCGCGAGCATCCAGATCCACCCAGCCGGCGCGCCGTCGTTGGCGGAGCGAGCGAGCGAGAAGGCGGTCAAGAGCGCGACCAGACCGACAGCGAGCGAGAACAGGCTGATCAGCACCCACCCCAGCGCGGCGAGGATCGTGGTCAGCGTCTCGACGGCTGGTCGGCCGCCAGGAGGGGTGGGACCCTTCGAAGATCCACGGAGCCCGCGGCTGGGCTGCGACGAGAGATCTGCACCGGGTGCGTTCACGAGCCTCGATGGTAGCAGCTTGCCGCCCTTCGCGATGTAGTCGCCCTACGTGGGTGGGCGCCACGGCATGGGCCACATCGGTATGATGTGGGCCGTTCGCCGAGCGCGACCGCCGGGACCGTCTTCATGGGTGCCGCGAGCCCTCCGCCAACTCGCGGGACCGTCTTCGCGGGACCGACCTGGGTCAGATACCAGGGGAACTATTGGTGAGCGTCACCGCACGGACAGCAAACCTGGCGCAGGATCCTCGCGGGCCCCCAAGCTCGCACGAAGGGCGCGCCAGGTTCACGATGTGCTCGACCCTCCCTGGCGCTTACCCCTAAGATGAGCCTCGTACGATGACATCGAGCCCCAAGCCGCCGGTGTTCAAGGTTCGCTTCGAGACCTACGACGACTTCCTCGTCGAGTACGGCGATCACCTGCGACGTGGAGTGCTGACCCTGCCGGGCGAGACCGGCCTCGGTCCCGGCCTCGACGTGCGGATCAAGCTGATTCTGCCTGACGACAACGTCCTCTATCTCAAGGGCACCACCCGCGAGCGAGGGAGCAACCAGCAGGGGATCGCGGGCAAGGGGGAGGGGACCGACATCCCGGTCCAGCTCGCGCCCTTCACCGCCGAGCAGACCGCGGCGCTCGAGAAGTGCGTCAGCGGAGCGATCGCCAGCGGAGCCGAGAAGGACGAGGATGCCGACGAGGCTGCAGGTCCGATCAACCTGCTGCTGGTCGACGACTCGGTCGGCGTTCGGATCGAGCTCGGTGACGCGCTGCGTGATCGAGGCCTGCGCGTGCGCGTGGCCGAGAACGGCCTGGTCGCGATCGCGGCCGCGCTCAAGCGCCCACCGGACATCATCCTCTCGGACGTCGAGATGCCCGTGATGGACGGTTGGACGTTCTTGCGGATGACGCGGGCGCGGCAGCGGCTGGCTCCGATCCCCTTCGTGTTCTTCACGCGTCTCAACGACGACCTCTCGCGCCTGCAGGCCTACCGGATGGGCGTCGAGGACTTCCTGTCGAAGGACACGGGCGCCGACGAGGTGCTGGCTCGCCTGCAGGGCGTGCTCGCGCGGCACAAGAGCCGCAAGCCCGCAGCCGCGAGCCCGGGCGCGGGGCAGGGGCTGCGCGGGGATCTGCAGCACGTCAAGCTCGGTAGCCTGCTCTCGTTCCTCGAGTCGGAGAAGCGAACCGGCAGCTTGATGCTCGACAACGGGCACGATCAGGCGCTGCTGCGGATCGTCAACGGAATGCTCGAGAGCGTGCAGAACCTCGGGAACTACAGCCACGCGCACGATCGCGTGTTCGAGCTGCTCGATTGGGCGGGCGGGGAATTCGAATTCATCGCCGGCGAGCACGAGGGCGCCGTCGAGGGCGACAAGCTCACGCCGCTCACGTACTTGCTGATGGAGCACGCGCGGCGGGCCGACGAGGCGAATGGGCTGGAGTGACGCAACGCGTCTTCCAGAGGCCAGAGTACTAGGCTCGCGGCAACGACAGCCGAAACACCGCCCCGCGGGCCGAGCTGGTCAGGCACTCGAGCTTTCCGTCCATGCTCTCGGCCAACCCCTGGGAGATCGCCAGTCCGAGCCCCGTGCCCTGGCCCGCGCCGCGGGTCGTGAAGAAGGGCTCGA
>CBFGLP010000334.1:0-1935 GCA_965649595.1 uncultured Myxococcales bacterium
TTGCCGGCCGCGACCGCGATCACGTTCTTCACGGTCGGCAGGCGATCGAGATCCTGCCGCGCCGGCTTGCGCGGGACCTTGAGCCCCCAGTCGATCACCACGGGGCGGGCGAAGCGATCGAGCGCGGCTCGGATCGCGCTCTCGAGCGTGCCCCGGAGCGGGTAGCCCGGCGAGATCAGATCGACGTGCACGCGCAGCTCGTCGGCGCCGACGCTGACCTCGGTGAGCTGACGGCTGCTGACGATGTCGCGCCCGGTCGTGGGGTCGACGACCGTCTGCAGGGCTTCACGGACCTGTTCGGAGGTGACTTCGCTCATCGCTCGTGCGCGGCAGCTTGCCACGTTCGAAGGGCCATGGCTCGCCGGGAAGGCCCCTCGCCATGCCTAGCTTCCACACGTGGAGCACGGCGGAGCACCCTCCCCCGTCGAGCTGCGCACGTCAGGCCAACGCATGATCCAGCGCCACATCCGCGACGCGAGGCTGGTCGCTGGAGGTGCTTCGGGCTACCCTCCCGGCGCTTCGGAGCGGACCATGGCCGTCATCGACGTCGTCAAATATCCCGACCCCCGCCTGCGCGAAGAGACCTTCGAGGTCAAGGAGATCACCGACGACATCCGCACGCTCGTCCGCGATCTGACCGACACGATGTACGCGCTCAATGCCGCAGGCATCGCCGCGATCCAGATCGGCCGGCACGAGCGCATCTTCCTGATCGACGGCAAGGTCGCTGGCGGTGACGAGAGCTCGCCCCCGCTCGTGTTCATCAACCCCGAGGTGGTCGAGACCGGCAAGGGCTTCGCGGTCAGCGAGGAGGGCTGCCTCTCGTTCCCCGACGTCTACGTCGAGATCAAGCGGCCGCGCTGGGCCAAGCTGCGCGCCATCGATCTCGAGGGCAACGAGTTCTTCGCTGAAGGCGACGGCCTGTTCGGCCGCGCGCTCCAGCACGAGTTCGACCACCTGACCGGGCGCCTGATGATCGACCTGGTCGGCATGGTCAAGAAGGAGATGATCAAGCGCAAGATGAAGCGCTGGCACTCCGAGCACGACGCCCCCGCGGGCGAGTCGACCTCGTCGGCGGCCGAGTAGCGTTCGGCGCTTCGTCGAGCTGCTGCGGCATCGGTGAAGGGCGCGATCAGGCGATCAGCCCTCCGGGCCCTCGCTGGTCTCGACGACCTCGAAGTCGGCCGCCGTCGCCTGGCCCTGCCGCCACAAGATGAACGCCGCGACCACGGCGTGGTGGAGCACGCTGCCCTCCGGATAGAACCCCTCGGCGTTCCGCTCGCCGGCCGGACGACTGAAGAAGAGCGCGAGCGCCTCGTGGATCCGGCTGACCGACCACACGCTGAACTCGCCCTTCTCGCAGGCCTCGACCACGTCGTGGCGCAGCATCAGGTCGCCGACGTTGCCCGCGGGGATCAGCACGCCCTGCGTGCCCGTGAGCCCCTGCGCCTTGCAGGTGTCGTAGAAGCCCTCGATCTTCTCGTTGACGGCGCCGACCGGGAGCACGTTGCCGACCTGATCGATCGCGCCGGTCATTGCGAGATCCTGGCGGATCGGCTCGTCGACCAGCGCCGAGATCAAGCAAACGATCTCTGCGCCCGAGGCCGAGTCGCCGTCGATGCCACCGTAGCTCTGCTCGAACGCGATCGCGGCGTCGAAGCTGAGCGGGTGCTCGGCCCGCAGCAGGTTCCTCAGCAACCCGCCCAAGATATAGAAGCTCTTCGTATGAATCGCGCCGGATAATTGTGCCTCGCGCTCGATGTTGATCGCGCCGCCGCTGCCCGCCCCGGTCGTCGCCGTGATTCGAGTCGGAAAGCCGTAGGTAAGCGGTCCGGCCTGGATCACCGCGAGCCCGTTGATCTGCCCAATCGCGGTCCCGCGCGTGTTCACGCGAATGCGCCCGTCGGCGACCAATTCACGAAAGCGCCGCGCGGG
>CBFGLP010000335.1:0-5849 GCA_965649595.1 uncultured Myxococcales bacterium
GATTTATCGATAGATCGATTAATCGATGATCGATAGAATCGGCCTATCGATCCGCGTCGATGAGAATCCAGTCTTGGCGGTGCAATAGCGACCCGACGTTGCAGCCTGCAACGCGCAGGCGTGGTGTCCTGCGACGGTAACGCCGCCGCGAGGCCGCGGTGTTCAGCCGTCCATGCTGACCTCGCTGGGCTTCACCGCGCTCGCGCTCACCTCGTTCCTCGTCGCCTCGCCCCCCGACGCGGATCCCATCGCCGCTGCCCCGCCTGCCCCTGGGACGGCGCAGCCGCAGGAAACCAACGAAGCGCCGAAGCGCAAGACCAAGCGCCCGCCCCTGACCCGCGAGCAGCTCGACCAAAAGCGCTTCGAGATCTACCTGGCGGGGCGCGGCTTCGTCCGCTTGCTCGACACCCCGCCGCAGCCCGGCGGCGCCCTGCAGATCGGCCTCGGCGTCCGGCTCTGGCGGGGTCTCTACCTCGAGGCCGAGCTCGGCGAGGGCCTGTTCGCGCGGCCGCTCGGTAACGCGGGACAGATCCTGTTCGGGCTCACCTGGGAGCTCCGCAAGCTCGAGCGCGTGCGCCCCTACGCGACGCTCGCCCTCACCCACGCGCACGAGTCGAGCCTCGTGCACCTCGCCCACAACCCCGCGAGCACGCTGCTCGGGACGGCGCACACGATCCACCACCGGACCGGCATGCAGCTGGGCACAGGCGTGCGCCTGCCTTGGTCGCGGCTCGGGGCCGTCGGCTCGCGCTTCGCCACCGTCGTGCGCACCGATGTCGCCTATTACTTCGACGAGGGGCCCGGCCGCCTGCAGGTCGGCCTCGGCGTGGGTGTGCAGGTCGTGTTCTAGCCTCGATCATCACCGACAATCGAGCGCCGGATCACCAGGCGCGTGGCACTTCAAGCACACCCGCCGGTTATGCTGCTCGAGCGCGTCGCAGCGAGCCGAGCCCGCGAACCCGCCCCCGTGCGGGCTGACATCCAAGCCGGGCAGCGCGGCATCGGTCGTCGCGTGACAAGCCAGGCACGTGTCTTCCCCGTGGCAGCTCGAGCAGGTCTCGATGTTGCGCTGGGCTGGCCTCGCGTGGCCCTGGGGAGTCCCGGGCGGGCCGGCCCAGTCATCCGGGTGAAAGCGCAGCGGCGAGCCGACCCCGAACGCGCTCTCGTCCGCATCGTCGGCGACCCCGATCCGCACGTGACAGCTGCGGCACTCGGTCTGCGTACGGTGGCAGCTCGAGCAGTCTTGCGCGTTCGCTCGCGCGTCGACGGCGTGGCCATTGAGATAGTCCGCCGCGTGCAAGCGCAGCGGTCGGATCGGTCCGGCGTGGCAGTCCTGACAGAAGGTATCGTCGTGGCAGGAGGCGCACAGCTCCGGGTTGGTCTTGGCGATCCCGCTGTGGTCCTGCACGAACGCGAGGTCGTGCTCGGCTCCCCAAGCGCTGGTCCCCCGCGGCAGCAGCTCGTCGGCGGCCGGATCGTCGCCGATCTCGGTCAGCAAGCGGCCGTCGCTGCCGCTCGGGTGGCAGGTGGCGCAGCGCTGGCTCGCCTGGTTGCCGTCGTGGCAGGTCAGGCAGGTCGCCTCATCGGGCAGCTGGTGGATCGTCGCCAGCCCGATCTTGGTCATGTCGCCGTGGCAGGTCTCGCAGGCGTCCCCGCGCGCGAGGTGGGCCGCATGCGAGAACTTCAAGTTCGGCTTGGGCAGGATCGATGTGGCCGTGACCCGTTGCTCTTCGACGTGGGTATGGCAGTCGGCGCAGTGTCGGTCGGAGCCGGCCGCCGCGAAGTCGATTTGCGGGTGCTGATCGCCGTGGCACGCGTCGCAGGCCTCGCCGGTCGGCAGATCGTTCTGCGCGCTGGTCTTCGACGACGTGATCCGGGTGTGGCACTGCTTGCACTGCACGCCCTCGGCGAGGTGCTGCTTGTGGCTGAAGCGAACCCGGATGTCCTGAGCCGGATACACCGGACCGCCTGGTCGCCGCGGGCCATAGCCGCTGCGATCGATCGTCGTCGGCGGCTCGCTCGGCGCCTGCGGGCTCGGCCCGATCGCCCCAACCAACGCTGGCCCAGACACGCCGACCAGCACGAGCGCCGCGAAGTAGAGGCCCAAGAGCTTCGCTCGTGCTCGCTCGCTCATGGTCGCCGCCTCCCCGCACGAAAGCTCCAATCGACGGCCAGCACCGCGAGGCCACGAAAGCTCGGTCGCAGCGATGGCGTGAGCAGCTCTTCGGCCAGCAAGGTCACGTGGATGCCCTTCCACACCTGGATGTCGGTGCCCGCCTGGACCGACCACCCCCAGCCATCGCGGCCGCGCGTGTCGTCGGGGTCGGGCAGGTAGCGAGCAAAGTAGCTGCGCAGATCGATGCCGATGCGATCCCAGAGCACGCGGATCTGGCTGTCGATGCTGCCGCCCGCCTGCGTGCCTCCTTCGCCGCCCTGCACGAACGCGTCGGTCCGAACGGCGAACCGTTGCTTTTGCCACGCGGCCGCGAGCGCGCCGCCCCAGCCGATCGAGCGCCGTGGCTCGGGCGACGCCGGCGAGCCGGTGTCTCGGAAGATCCGCGCCGTCCCGCGCCCGAGCAGCGTCCAACCACCGCCGGGTCGCACCTGGTAGCTCAGCCGCACGTCCTGGAAGGGCTGAACCGAGAAGATGTTGAAGATCGAGTCGAGGTCGAACACCGGGACCGTGCGCAGGTACTGGAGGCGCAGCAGGTGCATGTCGCTGATCGCCGTCTGCACGCCGACGTTCAGATCGCTCAGCCGCAGCGCGCCGAGATCGAAGCGGACCGCCGCGAAGGGGGCCAGCTTGCCCTCCAGCAGGTTCAAGTCGAGCGTGGCCGAGACCAGCTCTTGATCGACCCCGCTCTGGAGCGGCTGCACGCTGCCGTCCGCGCGTCCAGTCGGCTCGAGCAGCGAGCCGTTGATCGCGGCCGGCGTGAAGGTCCGTCGATAGGCCACCCGCGCGTGGATCCAGCGCAGATCCGCCAGCGCGAGCGCGGTGCCGATCATCGGCGAGCGGGCGCGATCGGCCGGCTCCTCGCCCGAGGTCCCGTCGGGCTCCCAGGTCGGCCAGCCGAAGATGTGCGAGCCGTCGACCTGCAGGCCCGCGAACACCTCGATCGCCAGGTGAGCAGGCGTGGTCGCGCGCGCCCACCCGCCGTCGAACGCGTACCAGTCGAGCCCGCTGGTCTCGAGCTGGCGACCGACGCGAAAGTCGAAGAAGTTGGCGAGCCTGCGCCCCTGCAGGTAGCCGACCATCAAGTCGAGCTGGCGGTTGTCGAGCGTGTCGACGAGCAGCGCGGCGTCGGGGCTGGCCGTGCGCACGTACTCGCCGAAGTCGTGGCGCAGGCGCATCGACACGACCAGCTCGAGCTGGCCCTGCTCGGGCGGGCGGGTCCAGCCGTCGAGGTTGCCGACCGGCTCGGTCGGCGGCAGCAGCTCGTACACGCCGAGGTTGACGTATTGGACCAGCCGACGGCGACGGATCAGCTGCGGCTCGCTGCCCGGGCCCAGCACCACGTAGCCCTCGCCGATCGTCCGGGCGCTGACCTTGACCTCGGCGGCCACGGCAGGCTCGGGCTCCAACAGACCGAGCGCGCCGATCAGCGCTGCCGCGAGCTTGGCTGCCCACGAGCGCGCGCGGGCTCGCGGACGCGAGCCCGGAGCAGGCGAGGCTGCGAGCGCGGGTGAGGGCATTCGCGCGCTGATGCTACCTTGTCCGCCTGGTGTTCGGGTCCTACATGCAGCCGATCCGATCGTGCTTTTGCGAGCCCGGGAACTCGACTCGACGTACCCTGTCCCCCGCCCCCGTGCTCGTCCGACCGTCCAACCTCGGGTCCTGCCTGGCTCTTTCGCTCGTGCTGCTCGGCTGCGTCGGCGGCCCCCGCAGCACCCGAGCACCAGCGCACGAGATCGCAGGCTGGATCGACGACGCGACCTCGGGTGACCCGACCCGAGCCGATCCCGAGCGGCTCGACCAGCTAGCAGAAGCCGGCCCGGCTGGGCGGGTCGTCCGACTCGATCGCCTGCTCGACCTCTACGATGCCGCTCGCTTCGCCGCCGACAAGCAGGCCCGCGAGAGCCTCTGGCTCGCGCTCGGCGGTGACTCGACGAGCCGCGGGATCGCGGCCAGCCGCGAGGTGATCCTGCGCCTGCTCGACGAGGCCTACGCGCTCGAAGATCACGGCGCCGAGCTCGACGATGACCAGGCGCGCTTCGTCGCCGACGCGATCATGTTGCTCAGCGCCGATCTCTTCCTGCCCGACTCGGCCGACGCGTTGATCGCCCAGACCCTCGCCTATCGCGTGCTGACGGAGCAGGGCCACCCACGGATCGCCGACAACGCGCGCTGGCGCCTCTACGATCACGTCCGCGGCGTGCTCGAGGGGGCGCTCGAGGTCAGCCCGGACCTGCGCGCCGACGTGGTCGTGCACGCGCTCTATGCCGAGCGCGAGGACATCTCTGCTTGGCTCGAGGACTCGGCGATCCATGTGCGACCGCCCTTGCCGAGCCCGAGCGAGCTGTGGGAGCTGCTCGCCCAGCAGCGCGACGCGCTGGCCGAGCTGCCCCGCTGGCAGGCCGTCGTCGAGGCTCGCCGGCCCGGCGACGACGAGCTGCGGGCGACGGTGATCGATCTCTTGCCGCGGCCCCGCGCGAGCGACTGGGTGCTGGCCGAGCTGCCCCGCGGCACCGCGCAGCACGAGAGCCTGGCCCCGGTGCTCTTGCTGCGGCGCGGCGAGGCAGTGGTCGAGCCGACCAGCAGCGAGCCCCACTCGACCAGCGCGGACGGTCCGGAGCTGGTCGGCAAGCTCGAGGGGGCGCTCGCTCGCGACGGCCGAGGCATCGTGCTCTTGGCCACCGACCCCTCGCTACCCGCCCCCGAGCTGGCCGCAGCCCTGCGGGCGCTGGCCGACGCTCGAGTCAGCACGATCGAGCTGGCCGTGCACGAGCCGCGCTTGATCCCCGCGGACGCGGACGAAGACACGAGTGATTCGGCGTTCGTCGTCGCCGCCCTGCCCCTCTACGTCGCGCAGGCCGATGATCTGGCTCCGGGCGCACGGGCGATCCGTGAGGCTCGGATCCACGTCCAGCTCGATGGCCATGGCCCGCGGGTCAGCATCGACGGACGCTGGCTGAGCGCGGCACCGCAGCTGCCGAGTGATCTGGCCGTGCTGATTCAGCAGCTCCGCCGCGCCTTCCCGCGCGAGCGAGTGGTCAGCTTGAGCCTCGCGGCCAACGTGCAGCCGCGTCAGATCATCGATCTGCTCGCCGCCTTGGTTGGAGGCCGTGATCCGGCGTTCTTGGCCGTCGGTTGGTTGCCCGACACGGCCGCGATCGCTCTCTCGAACATCGCAGACTCGAGCGCCGACCGAGCGCTCGCTACTCGAGTCGCGCTGGCCGATCGGGTCCGCGAGGTCCCCCCGCTGCTTCCCGGCGCCGGATCGCTGCGCGATCCGAAGCTCGACCTACCGACGAGCACGAGTGAGGCCGATCGCGCCCGGATCGAGCGCGCCGTCCATGGCCTGTGGGACTGCGTCCCCGAGCTCGAGCGAGCGATCCCCGAGCGTGGGCTCGCGCTCGAGCTCGAGCTGGCTGAAGGTCGGGTCCGCAGCCACGAAGCCACGGCCAAGGACGTCCCCGCGGCCCGGCTCGACGCGTTCGAGGGGTGCGTGGACGAACGCCTCGTCGGTTTCACCCTGCGGGACCAGCACGACGCGATGACCATCCGCGTCGTGTTCGAGCCCCGAGCGCCGAAGCCCTAGCCTCTAGCCAACCGGCTGGTAGTGCTCGCAGGCAGCCTCGATCACGCCGACAGCCTCGCTGAAGAAGCTCGCGTACGAGGGCTCGCATAC
>CBFGLP010000336.1:0-5084 GCA_965649595.1 uncultured Myxococcales bacterium
GCCCGCCGAGCCGGCCGCCCCCGCTGCCGACGCGGCCGCCCCCGCTGGCGACGCGGCTGCCCCCGCTGGCGACGCGGCCGCTCCGGCTGCCGAGCCCGCCCCCGCGCAGTGATGCCGGCTGCTCAGCCCTTCGGGCTGGGCGAGTCCCTTCGAATCTCGAGGAAGGGTCGGATGATTCCGACCCTTCCTTTTTTGGTTCGTCCAGCTTTTGAAGCAGAAGCGCCCTGGTACCTTCGCGGCAGGACGTCGGTGCCGACCGACGAGCGAGCGTGAGCGAGACTTCCCAGAGCAACGAGCGTGTCGATGGTCGCGACCCGGCGACCTTGCGTCCGGTCAGCATCGAGCCGGGCTTCACCCAACAAGCGCTCGGGTCGGTGCTGATCGCTACCGGTAGGACGCGGGTAATCTGCACCGCGTCGCTCGAGAGCCGCCCGCCTTCGTGGCTGGAGCGAGGCGGCTGGATCACGGCCGAGTACGCGATGCTGCCTGGTGCCACCCGACCGCGAGGCGGTCGCAACCCTGGCGGTCGGGGCAAGGAGATTCAGCGGCTGATCGGTCGCTCGCTGCGGGCTTCGGTCGAGCTCGAGCGACTCGTGGGGCCCGCTGGCGGGCTCTCGATCGTGTGTGACTGCGACGTGATCGAAGCCGACGGTGGCACCCGGACGGCTTCGATCACCGGCGCGTGGGTGGCCTTGCAGATCGCCCTGCGCAAGCTGGTCGCCGCGGGTCAGCTGATTGAAGACCCGATGATCGGACCGGTCGCCGCGGTGTCGGTCGGGCTCGTCGAGCGCGAATCGAGGCTCGCGTTGCTCGATCTCTGCTACGTCGAAGACAGCGCGGCGCTGGTCGATCTCAACGTGGTGATGCGCGGCGCGGGTCCGAGCGGCGGAGCAGGCGAGCCGGGCCTGATCGAGGTTCAAGGCACCGGTGAGCGCGCCAGCTTCTCGCGTGGCGAGCTCGAGCGCATGCTCGACCTCGCAGCGGGAGGGATCGAGCAGCTGCTCACCCTACAGCAGGCCGCGCTGAGCCGCGCAGGAGTCTGAGCCATGTCGCGTCGGATCGTCATTGCCAGCAACAACGAGCACAAGGTGATCGAGCTGCGCGAGATGCTGGCCACGGCGCCCTACGGCCCGGTCCGCAAGCTCGGCGTGGTCGGGCTGCGCGAGCTCGCCAGCCAGTATGGGCCCGCGCCGACGATCGCCGAGACCTCCAACGTGTTCGTCGGCAACGCGCTGCTCAAGGCCAACGGGATCGCGGCGTGGCTGCGCAGCAAGGGGGCGCCGAGCGGCGACCTCGTGCTCGCGGACGACTCGGGCATCTGCATCGAGGTGCTCGACGGGCTTCCGGGCGTCGACTCGGCCTACTTCGCCGGGCCGACCGCGAGCGACGCCGACAACAACCGCAAGCTGATCAGCGAGCTCGAGGCCCGCGGCGTGACCAGCTCGCCAGCCGAGTACGTGTGCATGCTGGTGGTCCGCTATGTCGGCACCCAGCCCTTCGAGTTCACCTTGCCCGAGGTCGGCGAGGTCTACATGCGCGACGAGTGCTTGTGCATCGAGGGCCGCTGCAGCGGTGAGGTCCGGATCGAGGCGCGGGGCAGCGGTGGGTTCGGCTACGACCCGCACTTTTGGATCGATCGCGGCCAGCGGACCTTCGCCGAGCTGTCGCGCGGGGAGAAGTCGCGTCGCTCGCATCGAGGCGTGGCGATGCGACGCCTGTTCGACGAGCTCCCGCTGATGATCGAGTGAGGCCGAGGGCGCTTCGAGCAACGCAAGTGGGCGCACGAACGACCAGGAGTGCGCCCACCAGGATTCGAACCTGGGTCTTTCGGCTTAGAAGGCCGATGCTCTATCCGCCTGAGCTATGGACGCGTGCCCGCGGGCAGCAGGAGGGTATCTCGCTCGGCGACGCGAGAGGGCTCCGAGCGAGCGACCCAAACGAAGAAAAGTCCGCTTCGGACCGAGGCCCCCAGATCGACCCCGTGGGGTTGACTCGGATCAGATCAACCCCGTGGGGTTGACTGGGACTCAGGGAGGGGTCCGAAGCAGGGACCAAGAGTCGGGGCGAAAGGATTCGAACCTTCGGCTTCCTGCACCCAAAGCAGGCGCGCTACCAGACTGCGCCACACCCCGATTGCTTGGAGCCTACCCGAGCCTCCGCGGGAGGTCCAGCCCGGCCGAGGTCAGCGTGGGCGCTGGCCGTAGGGACGGGCCTGGGTCAGCCGTCCGCGGCCGAGAGATCAGGGACCGGCGATCCCTCGCAGCAGGTCGAGCGCGGCCGCGTCGAAGGCGGGATCGTCTCCGAGCTCCGGGGTCGCAGCGATCAGCTCGAGCGCCTCGCGGGCCCGCCTGCGCGCGGGCTCGAGGTCGCCGAGGGCTGTGAGCGCGCGGGCCTCGATCGCCAGTACCGACGCGCGCTGATCGGCGGGTGTGTCGGTGCCGCAGCCCTCGCGTACGCGAGCGAGAAGATCGGCGGCGCGACGGGGATCGTCGGATCGTGCTCGGCCCAAGAGCGCCTCGCCGAGGGTCGCCTGGGCGATCCGCAGCTCGCTCGGATCGACGTCGTCCGCGGCCTCGAGCAGCGCGACCGCACGCTCGAGCTCGGGGACCGCGGAGCCGGGCTCACCGCTGCCGAGCAGCGCGATGCCCAAGTTTGTGTGCGTGGTCGCGAGCGCGATGTGGCCGTCGGGCAGGGCGGCGCGCTGGATCGTCAGCGCCAAGCGATAGTGCTCGGCGGCCTCGCGTGGCGCTCCCTCGAGCAGCGCGATGTGACCGAGCGTCAGCTGCGGCTCGGCCCGATCGACGTTGTCGTGTCCGAGCGCCTGGTCGAGCACGCGCCGGGCCTGCTCCGCGTGAGCCCGCGCTGCACCGAACTCGCCGTCTTGTAGCTCGACGCTCGCGCGGGCCAGCTCGACGTCACCGACCTCTCGACACGAGCGGCCGAGCGCGCGGGTGTAGATCGCCAGCGCGGCGTCGAGGTGCGCGCGGGCTTGCTCGAGTCGTCCGTCGGCCAGCGCGAGGCGTGCGAGGTTGAACTCGGCGTGAGCGACCCGCGGGTGGCCATCACCGAAGGCCTCGCGCACGAGCGTGCGGGCGCGAACGTAGATCTCGCGGGCGCCGACACGGTCGCCACGAGCGTCGAGCACGTTGCCGAGATCGTTGAGCACCGCACCACGATCGGGGTGCGCGAGCGTGGTGTAGATCTGCAGCGCCTCGCCGAGGTGCTGCTCGGCCTGCTGGAGATCACCGTCGATCCGATCGAGGTTGCCGAGCATCCATAGGCCACGCGCTCGCGCGACCCCACGCTCACCGATGCGATCGAGACCAGCGATGGCCGATCGTGCCCAGACACGCGCGCGCGCTGGATCAGGGCGATCGTAGATCGACAGCGAGACGAGCTCGGTAGCGATGTCTGGTGCGAGGCGATCGTGCCCGTAGCGGAGCGCGTCGTCGAGCGCGTCCTGCAGGGTCGCGAGCGCGTCCTCGGTCCGACCGAGGCGCGCTTGGAACTGGCCCACCCGCAAGCGAGCCTCGACCTCGAGCGGATCAAACCCGAGCGCGGCTGCCTGGCCGAGCAGCCGCTCGGCGAGCGGGATGCCGGCGTGCCAGCGCCCGGTCGCGAGCATCGTGTCGAGCTCGAACAGCTCGGCGCGCAGCTCCTGGACCGGCTCGACGAGCTGGGCGGGCGGGCGCTCGGCGTCGTCGAGCAAGGCGTCGAGGTCGGCGCAGCGATCGGGGTCGGGCAGCGCGGCGACGGCCTCGACCGCGTTCTCGGCGACCGTGGCGTCGGCGTCGCCGAGCTGAGTGGTCAGGCTGGTCAGCGCCCGGCGGCTGCGATCGAGGCAGGCCTGGCGCAGGTCGAGCAGCTCGGACGAGAGCTCGCGTCGCTGGCCTGCCTCGCACAGCTCGCGTCGCTCCACGGCCCAGCGAGCGGTCCAGTCGGACAGCGCCACGACCACGCGCTGGTGGGTCGCCTCGGCGTAGGGAAGGTCGATCGCCGCGAACGCTCGATCGAGTCGGACCAGCGTGCCCGCATCCCAGATCAGCGCCTGCTCGAGCGCGACGCTCGGGCAGGCGCGCGTACGCTCGGGCGAGAGCGCGGCCACGCCGACCCCCACGCCGACGCCCACGAGCGCGCCGACCAACAGCCAGGCGCGTCGACGCGGGCGAGCCTGGCGAGGCTCGAGCGCGTCGAGCAGCGCGTCCATCGAGGGCCAACGCTCATCCGGCTCCGGCGCGAGCCCGCGGAGGAGCACCGCTCGCAACCAGCCTGGGACCTCACGACCAGTCGGCGGCGTGACGACCCGACCTTGCCGGACCTCGTGGGCGAGCTCGAGCGCCGAGCGACCGAGGAAGGGCCGGACACCATAGAGCGCCTCGTGCAAGGCCACGCAGAAGCTGAACTGGTCGCTGCGATGATCGACGGCCTGGGCGAGGAACTGCTCGGGAGACATGTACGCGGGCGTCCCGACCAGCGCGCCCGTGCGGGTCAGCAGCGCGTCCGCTGCGAAGGTTCCACCACCGGGCTCGAAGCTTCCGCCAGGCTCGGACACGTCGGTGGCGGCCAGCTCGGGTGGCTCGTCGCTCGTGTCGACGTCGTGCGGATCGATATCGTGGGGCAAGCGGCGCTGCCCGGTCGCCGAGGCCGAGCTCGACTTGCTTGGTCCCCCAGGCGCGGGCCGTTCCCCCGTCGCTCGCTGGTTTGGTGCTGGCCCGGCGAAGCTCGCGGTCGAGCGATCGCTGCTCGCGTCGAAAGGTCGCGCGAGGCCGAAGTCGAGCACCCGCGGGCGTCCGTCCTTGCCGACGAGCACGTTGTCCGGCTTGAAGTCGCGGTGGATGACGCCCGCCTCGTGAGCGGCGGCCAGCCCTCGACCTGCGGCCACGAACATCGCGACGATCGCCTCGCGCCGCTGCTCGCGGCGCACCCAGTCGGTCAGCGTCTCCCCTTCGACGAACTCCATCGCGACGAACACGCGGCCCTCGTGCTCGCCGACGTCGTAGACCTGCACGACGTTCGGGTGCGAGAGCTTGGCCAACGCACGACCTTTCGACGCGAGCAGCGATCGCTCGACCGCGAGCTTCGCC
>CBFGLP010000337.1:0-4985 GCA_965649595.1 uncultured Myxococcales bacterium
GCTCGTTGAGCGCGTCGCGAGCGTTGGTGATCAAGTTCATGAGGATCTGCTGGATCTGCTGCGGACGACAGCGAACCCGCGGCAGGTCCTCGGCGATGTCGACCTCGAGCTGAATCTGATCCTTGCGGATCACCGCGCGGATCAGCGAGAGCGTCGCGTCGATCAGCTTGCCGACCTGGGCGGCCTCGTGCTGGACCTCGCGCTCCTGTCGGGAGAAGGCCAGCAGGTTGCGGACGATCGTCGCTACTCGCTGCGACTCGGTCCCGATCTCGCGCGCGAACTCCTCGACCAGGACCGCATCGCTCGATCGCTCGGAGATCAGCTCGGCATAGTTGAGGATGCCCTGGACCGGGTTGTTGATCTCGTGCGCGACGCCGCTGGCGAGCGTGCCGATCGACTCGAGCCGCTGCTGCTGGCGAAGCTGCGCCTCGAGCCGGGTCCGCTCGTCCTCGGCGCGCTTGCGCTCGGTGACGTCGGTAGCGATCGAGATGACCTTGCCGACCCGACCACCGAGCGCAATCGGGGCCAGCCGAATCATGTACCAGCGCGGCGCCTCGTTGGGCGGCATCAAGCGAACCTCGAGCTCGCGCAGCTCGCTGGTCGAGAGCACCTCGGCGAACGCCTGCCGCCAGGCCTCGGCGCTCCCCCCAGGCTCCATGAACAGCTCGGCCGGCTGCCCGACCAGCTGATCGATCTCCACGTCGTAGGGATCGAGGTGGTTGATGAACTCGACCCGACCGCGCTCGTCGAGCAGCGAGATGACGTCGGGCACGCCGTCGACAAGCGACCGCCACTGCGCCTCGCTGCGCTGCAAGGCGTCGTAGAGGCGAGCGTTGTCGAGCGCGCTGGCGGCTTGGCCAACCAAGATGCTCAGCACCTCGAGCCGCTGCGCGGTGAAGCCGTGCGAATTGAGCCGGTTCTCGAGCACGAGCGCGCCGACCCGCCGGTGCTGCTTGACGATCGGCATGCACAGCAGCGACCGGACCCCGGCCGCGGCGATGTAAGGATCACCGGCGAAGCGCGAGTCCTGCTGCGCGTCGTCGAGCACCAGCGCCTTGCCAGTGCGCAGCACGAAATTGAGCACCGCGACCGGCAGCCGGTCGGCCGCGTCGCGCAGGCTCAGCGGCGTGGCGAAGAACTCGGTCGCCGAGGTGCTGCTGCCCGCGGCGACCAGACCGATCACCCCCTCGCGCTCGAGCAGCAGCGCGCCCCGGTCGGCGCCGGCGTTCTCGATCGCGCTGCCGAGCACGCGGGTGATGACCTCGTCGAGCCGCAGCTCCTCGCTGATTGCCTGCAAGGTGCCGAGCACGGTCGCCACGTCGAGCGCGAGCGCGGAGGTGTCGGAGCTGGGCGTCGACATGATCCGTCGCGTGGTGCTCATGCTCGCGCGCTCGGGCAGCTCGCCGGGCAGACCGAAGAGCTCGGGGTGCTCGCGCTCTAGCTGACGGACCAGCTCCGTCGCGCCCCACAGCCGATAGGCGTCGTGGGCCAGCCGCCGCGCCCCGCTAGCCGTCGCCACTCGACCGCGGCGATCGGCGAAGCTGGCCAAGCGCGAGCAGCCGAGCCCGACGATCGCGTACTGCCCGGCATCGCTGGCCTGCGCTCGCGCCTGCTCGAAGAGCACCGCCGCGCGCTCGTCCCTCCCAGTCAGAGCTGCCAGCTCGGCCGCGACGAGATCGGCTCCGGCTGCGAAGTTGGCTGGGCCGATCGCCGCCCACTCGCGCAGGATCGCCAGCTGTCGACGGATCCGCCGACGGATCGTCCAGCGGCGCTTACCGACCGCGCCGACGCAGTGCTCGGCGAGCGCGAGCGCGTGCAGCAACACGAAGCGGGGCACGTTCCAGTTACCCGCGCTGATCCGATGGAAGTCCTTCGCGCCTGCCTCGGCCTCGGCCAAGACCTCGGCCCACCGGCCCTCGAGCGCGTTGCACAGCATCCGCGCGAGCATGGCTGCGCAGACCGTCTGCAAGCTCCCGCCGCGCTCGGTCACTTGCGCGCGGGTCAACATCGCCGAGGGAGTGTCGTCGTCGCTCGCAACCATGCGCGCGACCAAGCGCATGCTCGTATCGGCGAGCACCTGCATCTCCTGGGTCCCCCAATGCTCGAGCTGCCCGATCCAGATCGCGCCGAGCTGCTGGACCTCGCGCAGGTGCGTGCACGCGGCGATGTGCAGGGTCAGGCCGATCGCCGCGAGGTAGCCGCTGCTCTCGAGATCACCCTGCTCGAGCGCCTGCTGTTGGGCAGCCGTGATCTGGGTGGTCAACGTGCGGAAGGGTCGCGTACAAGGCCAGACGAACAAGCACGCCGCCGAGACCATCTGCGGACGATGGAGCCCCTGCGGCACCCGCTCGAACAGCTCGAATGCGACGTCGCACATGCTCCCGGCCTCGCCCGGCTTGCGCAGGCCATAGGCCACGCTGATGCCGAACTGCGCGAGGGCGATCGGCGAGATCGGGTGAAAGCCGTGCCGCAAGGTCAGCTGCGCGTGCAAGGCCGCGAGCACGAGGAAGAGGTTGCGGTCGTCGACGAAGGCCGGCCCCTTGAGCGCGGCGATGATGTGCATCGCCGCAATAGCCCGCTCGTCTCGCATGTCCGGCAGCGCCCGGAGATCAGCGGCGTCGAGGCTTCGGTAAGCTCGCCACGCTCGCAGCGTCGCGAGCACCATCGCGGAGGCCCGAACCCGCTCGGGCAGCGCGATGCCGCAGCGGGCTAGCCCGCTGAGCCCGGCCCGAACCGCCTCGCTCATCCGCTCCTGCAGGGCGAGGATCCGGATGTGTCGCCCGACCACCCGTCCGAAGGTCGCGGTCGGTAGCTCCCAACCGAGCAGCGCGTCGAAGGCCCGCTCGGCGGCCTCGCGCTGGCTCGCGAGCGCGAGCGCCTGCGCGTGCGCGAAGTGGATCGCGAACGCGATCGAGCGCTCACCTCGACCGCCGCGCGCCTCGGCGACCCAGGGCTGGATCAGCGTGGCCGCGAGCGCGAGGTAGCGACGGCCCAGCTCCCAGGCCGCCGTCCCCATCGCTCGCTGTCCGGCCTCGAGGTTGATGCGCGCGAGCAGCAGCGCCTGCTCGGGCTCGAGGCCCGCCGCCGGATCGTCGAGATCGATGCCAGCGTCGAGTTGATCGACGATCTCGAACACCCGCTCACCGAAGCGCAGGCCGCCGACGCTGCCGGGCTCCGGATCGGGCAGCGGCTCGTCGGCCAACACCGGGGCCGAGGCAACCACTGGGCGGCGTCGCGGCGCGTCGCCAGGCGGGCTCACGCGCGTGCGCTCGGCCCCTGGCAGGCTGGCCAAGGCGAGCAGCTCCATGCCGATCGCCCAGTGGAGACGCCGACGCTCGGCGACCGACAAGCGTTCGAGCGCCGCTTGCCGGATCTGCTCGTGGCTGAACTGATAGGCCCGGTGGGTCGCGGCGATCAGACCCTCGCTCTCGAGCCGATGCAGATTAGCGACCAACGCGTCGCCTCGGACATCGACAATCCGCTCGAGCAGCGACAGCTCGAAGCTCGAGCCGATGCAAGCGGCCCGCTGCAGCAGCTCGCGCAGCGGCTGCCCGAGCCGCTCGAGCTTCGCGTGCATCAGCCCGAGCACGTGGTCGGGTAGCCCAGCGGCTGCGATCGCCTCGCGGTCCCACGTCCAGCCGCTCGGGGTCGCGCGCAAGAGCCCGAGATCGGCGATGTGGCGGACAAACTGGCGCACGAAGAGCGGCTTGTTGTCGGTCTTGCGCGCGACGATCTCGACCAACTCCCGCAGCTGGTCCGGCGAGCGCCCAAGCATCTCGCTCAGCATTCGCGTGACATCGGCGTGAGCGAGCGGGCCAGGCTCGAGGTGGTGGAGCCGCTCGCCGAGCTGATCGAGATCGTCGAGCAGCTCGAGCAGCACCTCGCTGGTCGAGCTGTGGTTGCGCAGCACGTCCGAGCCGATCACCGCGACGATCAGCAAGCTGCCGCCCTCGCTCCCGAGCGCGAGCGAGCGGAGCAGCTCGAGGCTGCTGGGATCGGCCCAGTGCAGATCGTCGAGCGCGAGCACCAGCGGCCGCAGCTCGGCGAACGCCAGCAGCAGGCGCGCGACCGCGAGGTGCAGCCGGTTCTTGGCCTCGCCTGGCTCGAGCGGGCGAAACTCCGGCAGGTTGTCACCGAGCACCAGCGCGAGCTCGGGCAACAGCTCGACCACGACCGGCGCCAGCGATCCGAGCGCGTCTCGCAAGCGAGTTCGCCAAGCCGCCAGCCGCTCCTCGCTCTCGGTCAGGAGCTGTCCGGCGAGCCCGTCGATCGCCTCGACGAAGCCGCGGTAGGGCTGATCGCGCTCGAGCTGCACGAAGCGACCGATCGCCAGGTAGCCATCGCGGGCCGCGAGCGGCCCGTCGAGCTCGCGCAGCAGCGCCGACTTGCCAATGCCCGGCTCGCCCGAGAGCACGACCACCTGGGTCTGCCGCTCGCTGACCGCTCGGCCGACCACCGCATCGAGCACCGCCAGCTCGCGCTCGCGCCCGTACAGCTGGTGAGGCATCTGCAGCACCGACGTGACGTCGTGCTCGGCGAGCGAAAACTCGGGCTCTCGCTCACCAGCCTCGAGCGCGGCTTGCAAGCGCTCGAGATCGGCCCGCAGCCCCTGCGCCGACTGATAGCGGTGCTCGGGCGCCTTCTCGAGCAGCTTCATCACGATCGCCGAGAGCAAGCGCGGAAGATCCGGCCGGCGCTCGTGGGGCGGCTGCGGGCGGCGAGCGAGGTGAGCGTGGATGAGCTCGAGCGGAGCCGTGGCCGAGAACGGCCGGCGCCCGGTCAGGAGCTCGTAGAACGACGCACCCAACGAGTAGAGGTCGCTGCGAAAGTCGACCTCGCGCTGGGTTCGACCGGTCTGCTCCGGCGAGATGTAGGGCAGCGTTCCCTCGACCACGTCGGGGTCATAGAGGTGCCGACGCTCGTTCTCCAGCAGCACCGAGATGCCGAAGTCGGCGAAGTACACCCGCCCGCTGCTCGGATCGATC
>CBFGLP010000338.1:0-14850 GCA_965649595.1 uncultured Myxococcales bacterium
CCGGCTCCCGACGTCCGCGAGCTACCCCCGGACAAGGCCCTGCAGGTGCTCTCGGCCATGCTCGCGGCCGAGGGCGCTTCAACGGGCCCGGAGCTGGCGAGCGGTCTGCTCGGGCAGCTCGGTGACGCCCGGCACAAGGCCGAGCGAGGGGAGCTCGACGCAGCGCTCTCGCTGCTCGATCAGCTCGCCGGGACCCACCCGCACGCGCCCGCGATCCCGGCCGAGCGCGCGCGAGTGCTGCGAGGAGCTGGTCGCACCGACGAGGCGACCGTGGCGGCTCGTCGGGCGATCGAGCTGGCGTTGCGCGGCGGGATGAACCGGGTCGCCGTGCAGGTGCTCGATGAGGTCGGGGCGCCGGCCGAGGCGAGCCTCGAGCTCGGCGCAGACGTCTGGCGTAAGCTCGGTCGAGCGCTCGCGGTGCAGGGGCGGGCAGCCGAGGCCGCTCGCTGCGAGGCGCGGGCGTCGAAGCCGACGTGAGGCCGACTCGAGCGGCTCAGCCAGGAACCGGTGGAGGCGCTGGCTCGGGCGCGGGGGCTTCGTCCTCGGGCTCGTCTTCGTCGGCGGGCTCGAGCTCTTCGTCGGCGGCGGGCTCGAGCTCTTCCTCGTCGAGCTCCTCGGGCTCGCCCTCGGCGACGCCCTCGCTGCCACCAGTCTCGCCCCCGGTCTCGTCCTCGGTCTCCGATGCCCACTCGTCTTGGCAGCTCGCACAGGTCTTGGGCGGTCGCACGTAGAGACCGCCCGCCTTCTCGAGCAGCGCGAACAACCCGGGGGCGGCCCAGGCCAGCGTCGCCGTGTCGCCCTGCTCGGCGCTCAGCTCGACCAGCAGCGCGTCACCAACCCGCCGCAGCCGGAGCCCGCGTGCGTCGGCGTTCTTGCTCACGTGCTTGCCGACCAGCTTGCCGCCCGCGACCAGATAAGCCTGGGCCGGGGCGTCGCAGGTCGCGGTCGCGTAGAGCGTGTCGGTCCCGACCGAGCAGACCAACCATTGCGCGGGATTGAGCTCGCCGCCCATCGGAAGGTCCGCCGCGCTAACCATCGCATCGAGCTCGCCCGCCTTGGCGACCGAGCAGCCGCTCGGCGGCTGCTCGAGCGAGCCGCCGCGATTGAGTGGCTCGGTCTCGAAGCCCCACTCGGCCAGCAGCGCCTTGCCATCTTCCGGCGGCTGCTTGGGCGCTCGCTTGCGCTTCAGCTCGCCCGCCTCCTCGACGATGCCCTCGACCGTGAACTCGTCGGGCCGGATCCAGCCGACCGCGAAGCCCCGTCCTTCACGGTGGCGATACACCGGCGCCCCTGCGCCGCCCAGGTCGGTCAGCGGGTAGAACATCCGGTTGCGGCGATCGAAGAGCAGGTAGCTGCCCTCGATCTCCGTGCAGTCGGTCCCGAACAGCTTCTCGAACAGCAAGAAGTCGTCGCTGGCCAGGCCGTAGACCGCCGTCGCTCGCGTGAAGCGGCGCGAAGCCGGAGCGGCCGCCGGATCGGTCGGCGGCTCGTCGCTCAGGAACTCGACGAAGGTCTGCCGGATCGTGTGCTTGCCGCCCTCGCCCCCGTCCCAGGCCGTGGTCTCCCAGCTGACGAAGGCACGCTGCGGATCGAGGCTGATCGGCGGCCGCGGGGCCCCGTCGGTCCCGTAGAGCTCGACCTCGGCGAAGTGGGCCTTGGCGTCGTTGCGGCCTTTGTGCACGTCGAGCAGCTCGAGCGCGATCATCTGGGTCTCGACCGGAGTGTCGAAGCGGATGTAGTCGTGCTGGGCACCGTCGGGTAGCTCGACGTCGACGTAGCCGGCCTGCGTGTGCACGCGGACCTTCTTCAGCCGCGGATGCCCCTGGTAATCCTTGGCGAAGCGCGGACCTCCTGCACCGTAGATCCGAATGATCGAGACCTTGGCCGGCTCGGGCAGCGCCAGCCCGAGCACGCAAGGCTTGTCACCGCCGCTCTCGCAGATCCACGCCGTGTCGAGGTCGTCGTCGCGCGACAGCTTGGCCTCGCTCTCGCCGCTCGCCCCCCAGTCCGGCAGCTTGGTCGTGGCCGCAAGCGAGTAGAGCGGCATCAGCTCCTTGAGCGAGTTGGGCAGCTGCTTGCTGCCCTTGGCCGGCGTCGTCAGAGGAGCCTCGGCCTTGGAGATCGGGATCGCCAGCGCTCGTGGGTCGTCGTGCTCGCCCGCTGGTTTCTCGGTCGCGCCCGTGTCGGTGCTCGTCTTCGTGTCCGGGTCCTTGTCGGGGGCCGCGCCCGAGTCGGTCTTGGCCGAGTCGGTGTCGCCGCCTTCCTTTTCCTTGGACTTGCAGGCGAGCGGCGACGCGAGCAGCAGCGAGAGCGGGAGCGCGAGGAGTGAGCGAGAGGGAGTGCGGGTCATCGAGGGCTCCGGGCGGGTGGACGCTACCATGCACGGGTGCAGGTTTTGATCGGAGTGGATTCGGGGCAATGACGGCGGTTGGCGATGGAGGCGGCGTTGAGGGTTGCCGGGGCACACGAGAGCGGACCGGGAGCAGGCAGATATGCCCGGTCGATCCATGCACATCAGCAAGCTCGAGATCGAAGACGAGATCGAGGTCGCCCGCGCCGTGCCTGGAGGGTGACAGCGGCGATCGAGGGAGCTATACCGGACGCATACATGTTGTCGCTTCGAGCTCGAGACCAAGGCCGCTCGGCCCGGCTGATGAGCCGCTTTCAGGCAGCGAGCCTGGAGCGGACGTTGTCCACGCTGGTCGAGCTAGTTGCGAGGCAGCCCGACACGACCATGGAAGATCTCGCGGGGCTGGTCGCGTCGCATCCAGAGTTGGGTGGCATTACGCTCGGCCAGCTGCTCGCGGGCTTGAGTCAGCCCGAGCGGGCCGTGGTGGCCGTCGCTTAGCTGAATCAAAGCCTGCTCAGCCTCGCGCGTCTAGAAATGGTATCGCCATGACTACCTCGGATTCCAACGAAGTGCGTGAACCAGTCACACAGCCCGAACACGTCCTCGTATTGTAGGGAAGCGAGGTCGGAGCAATCCTGCGAATTTCTGCCGCGGCACATCGATGTTATCAGCAGTAACGCCCGCACTCTCTTCGCTCGCCTCGAAACGTTGTGAGACTCTCACCCCGAGCAACCTCGAGCCCCGACCTCGGTACCCACGACCAGAAGCACTGGCTGTTCGTAGCGGCGAAGCTCGGCGAGCACCGCCACGAGCTCCGGCCAGCTTACGTCTAGCTCGGCTTCGATCTCGAGCGTCTCGCATTGGTCCGGGTGGCGCGGCAGCGCGAGCATTCCATCCACGTCGAATCGTCCAGACGCTCGCGGTACTCGCCGGCACGACACGGCATCGTCCGGCGGCGGTGGAGCATACTCGAGAGGCGCGCCAGGGGGGCGCCCTGCGAAGGGCCTCGGCAGCCAACGTGTCAGAACCAAGGTGCTATCGCTGGTGAGCAGCGCCGTCGCTCGCACGCAGCCGTAATCCCCTCCTCGGATCAATCCGACATCGATCCGCCCACGCCCGACCCGCGTCTCGACCACGATGTCCAAGGCTCCGACACCGGCCTCGTGAGCAGTGGTGACGAGGCGCAGAAACTCGGTGATCGTCGTAGTCGGCGGGATCTCTACAGCCATGCGCAGGGGCTCCGGTTTTGGTGACGCGCGGTCAGGCGGGTTGGCATCGAGCTGCGCGATGGTGATCCTGAGCGCATCCAACAAAGCCGCGTAGAGGCCGATGCCAGGCTCGGAGCGCTCGACCGTGTCGAGGATCTCCAACCGGTGACCGTCTTTGGCTTCGATACCAGATCCCGAGCGCTCCACCGTATCGAGAATCTCCAGCCATTGTCCGTCTTCGACTTCGAGCTCGAAGGTGTCAGGGCGCACCCGGAGCAGCAGCGGCGCGGGCGGCGAGGTGGGGTCGCGGACGGGGTCGACCTCGACGAGCAGCTTGGGCTGCTCGGGCTCGTCGCGCTTTCCGGTGGGAGTGCACGCGAGACATGCGAGCAGGACGAGGCCGAGCCGGCGAGGCGCGTGCATGGCGGCCATGGTAGCGCGTCAGTGGCGGCGCTGCCACCGACGCAGCCACCGGGAAGATATGCCTGGACCGACCACGCACATCATTCGGGCGCAATGGGGGCGTGATATCCAATCTTACGACTGGTGCGAGCTCGACATCGTGATCAGAGTCGTCACGGTCGCCCTAGCGGGAATATGTGCAGGGTGAATGCAGGCATATATTCCCGGTGGTGGGTGCGGGCAAAAAATCCAGACACCATTCAATCGACTCGGTGCATCATGATGCTTCGTCAGTCGTCAGAAAGAGAGGAGTTCATGATTTCAGCGGATACGTTCGATCTCACACGTAGCTTCCTGGAGACCCGCGCCGAGCGGGCCTTGATCAGCGTGATCGCCCTGCGACCACGCATGACGCTGCGCGAGCTCGTCACGCTCGTCCGGTCGAACCCCGAGCTCGGTGACATGAGCATCGACCACCTCTTCGAGCGGTTGCGAGAGCGTGCGGGCTCGCGCGCGAGCGAGCTTCGGTCGAGCTCGGCCGAGCTCCCGCGAGCGCGTCGGCACGCGCACGCGGGGACTGACGAGCCGATGACGCGCTCGCGGTCGGACGGCCCTTCGACCGTCGAGGTGACCCACGAGGCCGGGTCGCGCATCCGTGGTCACGAGCCGGTGGTCGATGATCTCGTGCGTCGAGGGCTCGAGCATGCGCGCGAGCTGGGCGTCCCGATCGAGGCGGTCGAGGTTCGAGCGCGTTGGAGCGGACGCGACGAGGCGCCGGCGAGCGGGATCATCATCGACTTTCATGCGTCACACCCTCGCGCGAACGGGGAAGCGAGCACGGACACGTTGTGGGCTCGGCTGCATGATCCAGCGTCGAATCTGCCCTTTCCGGTCGCGCTGATCGTGAGCTGAGCCATGAAACTCGAAGCCAAGGAAATCCTCGATCTCGGCATCACGCTCGCCCACTCGGACATCCCAGCGGCACAGCGGGCGGGCGTGAGTCGAATCTATCAAGCAAACTTGCTACACGCGATTCGGCGGTTGACCGCGGGATGGGCGTTCGTCCCCCCGCGGCAGGACAACGAGCGCCACGAGCGAGTCGTCGCGTATATCCGCGAGCTAGCGGGGCAGGCCGAGGGCTACGGACGTGATCGAGCGTTGGCGAGCATGCTCGATCAGCTGCGAGAGGCTCGCAACCACGCCGATCTGCATCAGATCGTCGACGACACCACGGACTGCCCCTATTGCCTCGGGGCTAAGCTCGCGGGCTCGGTCGCGTGCGAGTTCGTGCCCGAGCGAATCAAATCGCTCGAGCGCGTGGCAACCGAGCTCTACCAGCGCTTGGACGCGCTCTGACTTGCGAGGCGGCTCACTCGAGCACGAGCGGTGCCAACCCCATGGGAGGTAGCCCGGTCGGCAGCGCCGGGGCTACCTCCGTGATCGGGCTGCTCGCCAAATCGAAGGTCCGTAGCCCCGAAGCGCCCAAGGTGGTGTCGGAGAACCATAGCTGCATGCCGACGATCTCCAGCGCACCAGTGACGCTCTGGAGTCCCCCGACCTCCTGCACCAGCGTGGGTTCTTCCTCGGGGTCGGGGCTCGCTTCGATTCGGTACAGCCCGTACTCGGAAAAGTCGGAGCTGGCAGCCGCGAGCCACATGCGGCCTTGCGCGTCGAGATCGAAGCCCGCCAACTGGAGGTGATCGAATCCGGCGTCGACGAAGATCTGCTCGTCGACCACCCACTCGGCCGTGCCCGTGGCGAGGTTGATCCGTTGCAGCCCGGTGTTGAGCAGCAGGATCGTGCGTCCGCTCGGGTCGGCGGGATCGAGCCGCCACGCGCCCACGCCCGTGCCGAGCAGGTGGATCGCGTCGGGGCCCCCATCGCCTTCGAAGTCGAACAGCGACTCGGCGTCGGGGGTGGTCGAGATCGGGACCAGGAGCGTGTCGTCGACGGGCAGCCAGGTGCTGCGATCGATCCGCTCGGCGCCCACGAAGAGCAGCTCGCCGCAGCGGATCGCCGCGCTGAGCTCGGGGATCCCATCGACATCGCTGAACGCCGAGAGATCGAATGCGACGAGCGGCCCAAGCTCGCCCTCGCTGCTCGGGCCCGGGACCGACCAGACCTGCAGCTCGGGCGCGCCGAACAGGCTGATCCAGGCCCGTCCAGCGCCATCGAGCGCGAGCGAGTAGGGGTTGGCGGATACGTCGAGCGAGCTGGGGACGAGCGGGAACTCGTGCACGAGCGAGAGCTCGTCGCGGGGGTCGAGCTCGTCGATCCAGTCGTAGCCGAATCGGTTGATCACGAACACCCGCTCGCCCCACGCGAGCGGGTGGGCGTCGGTCGAGGCGAGCGCGAGGTCGGGCTGGATCGTGCGGGTGGCGAGGTCGACCAAGCCGACGGCGCCGGTCGAGAAGTCGGTGCTCGTGACCACGAGGTGCGTGGGCTCGGCCGCGGGGGCGAGGCAGCTCTCGACCTCCGGGTAGCCAGAGCGCAGCTCGAGCGGACGCAGCGGTGGGGGCTCGTACTCGGGTGTGCCCGGAGCCGGCGTCGAGCAGGCCGCGAGCGTGAGGGTGCAAGGAAGGAGCTTGGCGAGTCGGTTGATCATCGAGGGTGCCTCCGTTCACGCCGGCGCGGCAGCTCGAGGTCGACGCCGAGCGTCGCCCAGAAGCTGCGGCCGGGCAGGGGATAGCCGAGGAAGTCGGCGATCGGTGCAGGGTAGGGAGCGGACGGGCCGGACTGCGGGTGGATCGTCAGCACGCGCCGATCGGCGAGGTTGCGGGCCTCGAAGCTCAAGCGGACGCGATCGAGGAAGATCAGCTCGACCCCGAGCCGATGCAGCACCCGCGGCGGCAGCTCGACGCGACCGCTGAGGTCGAGCACGTTGCCCGCGATCCACTCGAGCTCGTAGAGCGCCCGCGGCTCGAGCCCGATCGCGCGCGGTCCGAGGGAGAAGCGCCAGCCGCCCGCCAGCCGAGCGAGCAAGGTGTGGCGTGGCCGACCAGGCAGCGGCTGCCCGCGCTGCTCGAGCTCGGGCGTGTCGTTGCGAGTGTCGAGCAGCGTGTAGGCGAGGTCGAGCATCAAGGTGCGCTGCCACAAGCGGAGGCTGGCCCCGCTCTCGAGCCCGCGCACGCGCGCGCCCGCGACGTTGACGGGCTGCACGATCGGGCCGCTGCGCAGCCACTGGATCAGGTCGTCGGTCCAGGTCGCAAAGCCGGCGAGCTGCACGAACACGTCGACGACCTCTGGCGTTTCGTCGGGCTCGTCGCTCTCGCGCGAGCGAGCGCGCAGGGCCGCGAGATCGAATTGCACGCCCCCGTCGACGACCCAGCCGGACTCGGGCCGCAGGGCCTCGTTGCCGATCAGATAGCCGCGATCTCCGAACAGCTCGGTCAGGGTCGGCAGCCGGAGATAACGGCCGCCGCTGCCACGCAGCTCGACGCCCTCGTAGAGCTCGAGCTTGGTGCCGAGCCGCGGCGATGCGGCAAGGATCACGCGATCGCTGCCTCGGTCGTCCTCCTCACCTTCGCCGGGTGGCACGGCGAAGTGGCTGTCGGCGAGGTCGATCCGGACGCTCGGGACCAAGCTCCAGCGACGCAGGATCACCTGCTCGAGCTCGGCGCCAAAGCCAGCGCTCACGCGCGAGCGGGTCGCGTCGCCGGACGCGAGCGCGCCCTCGGGCTCGCGCTCGTCGATCCGCAGCCACTCGCCGCGCAGCTCGGCGCCGAGCAAGAGCCACGCGCTCGGCCAGACCGGCACGCGCAGGCGAGGGGACAGCCAGCCCTCGAGGCCCAGCGCTCGCTCGTCGTCGGCGGCGAGGCCGATCTGCGCGAGCGGATCGATGAAGCGACGCCGCTCGATCACCGCGCTGCCGATCCACTCGACGTAGCCACCGGGCGCGTCGCTACCGAAGCCCTGGCGGACGCGCGTGATGCTGCGGACGACCAGCGTGCGCTGATCGGCGTCGCTGTCGGGGTTGCCGATCGCGGCGGGGATCTGCTGAAGGTCGAGCCAGGCGAGATCTTGATGAGCGACGCGCAGGAGCCCGCGACGGCCGTCGAGGCGCAGCTGCGCGAACACCCGATCGTAGCCGTTGTTGATCCGCCGACGCGTGCGGTCGTCGTCGGCGATCCGCGGGGTGTTGCCGACGTCGTAGTACGAAAAGTCGCCCTTCGAGCCCGCGTAGCCGGCACGCAGCGCGAGCGAGAGGCCGCGGCCGAGCTCGGTCGCGAACGCGACCCGAGCGTCGCGGGCGAGGAAGCTGCCGAACCCGAGCCGAGCGGACAGGGTCGGCGCGCCTTTGTGCACGCGGCCGACCAGATCGATCGCGCCGCCGATCGCCCCCGCGCCGTAGACCACGGGCACGTAGCCGCGATAGACGTCGATCTCCTCGAGCGCGTCGAGAGGTTGGGTGCTGAGATCGACGGTCCCGCCGAGGCTGCTGGTCAGCGGGGCGCCGTCGAGGAACACCGGCGCTTGCTGAACGCTGCTGCCGCGCAGCGACACGGCGCTGAACTGGCCGAGGCCCCCGACCGAGCGCACGGTGACGCCGGGGGCTCGGCTGATCACACCGGCGAGGTCGTCGGCCGGCGCCTGACCGGGCTCGAGGTCGAGGTCGATCGCTGTGACGAACCCGACGTTGCGCGCGGCGAGGTCACGCTGAGCGTCGAGCTCCTCGCCGCCGCGGCCGGTCGAGACGACTGTCTCGTAGCGAGGAGCGGGCGCAGGCGCTCGGGCGCGGGTGCCCGACTCGGACGCAGGCGGTGGCTGTGTGGGTTCGGTGTCGGGGGGCGCGAGCGCGAGGCCAAGGCCGAGCACCCACGCGAGCAGCGTGGCGACCATGGCGAGTTGACTCCCGTCTCACCGCAGGTGAAGGGGCGCGTCGGTAGGTCTCCTGACTCGCGGGTCTTCCGTCTTCGGCGCCTTCCCAGGGAGCCGCTTTAGTGGCTGGCCCCAGTGGCTTGGTTGCCTCGACGTCGCCGCTCACAGTGGCGGGAGCCGCCCCGGACTTGCACCGGGTTCCCTGCCGGTCGGGATCGACCGGCACCGAGCGCGCTCGGTTGTGGCGCGTTGCATCGCACGCATGCGCGCGGGGGTCAACCCCGCGCGCTGTTGGCTCACTCGCAGGTGTAGGTGGAGAGCTCGGGGTTCGTGTAGCTCAAATCACAAACCACGCCCGCCACTTCCGTGACCTCGAAGGTGTTGCTGCTCTGCGTGCTGCCGTCGTCGTAGCTCGGCCAAATCGACGCCGGGCTGATGTTGTCATGGAAGACGATGCCGGCCCGCGTGTAGTTACGGAAGGTGACGTTGTTGACGTCGCCCGATACCGTCCCGCGGTGGAAGTTGACGCCGATCCAGCGCGACTCGATGAGCCCGTCCTGGACGGTGTTGTTGATCCCGCGCGGGAACTGGGTCTGAGGATCACAAAGAGGGCTGCCGGAGAGCACGCAACCGTTGTTGTTGTGGTCCCACTCGGATTGCACGCCAATCGAGGTGTTCGGTCCGATGCAGAAGTTCTCCAGCGTCACGTTCTTGGCGGTGTTGTCGAAGTACACGCCGGAGGCCGCGTAGTCCGGAATTAGCACCGGGTAGCCAAAGCCGATACGATCGATGTCGATGTATTGCAACAGCGAGCCGTCAGTGCTGCCGTTCACGGTGATCCCGGCTTTGTTGGTGTCGCGCACACGAATCCGGGTCAAGGTCGCGGTATCTCCGATCTTGATGCCAAAGCCTGCCTCCTCGTTCAGCGGATCACGGACGTCGCTGACGCGGATGTCGGTCAAGATCGGGTCGGTGGTATTGGTGACCCCATCGTACACGTCCGCGAAGATTCCGCCCTTGGTGAATCCATCGACCTCGACCCGGCGGATCTCGAGCCCGTCCGTCACCCGGCCAACGATCGCGTGCTCGACGACGCCGTGACCATGAAACACGCAGTCTTCGACGGTTATGGCGGTCGCGTCGTCCGCCAGGATCAACGAGCCATAGAACCAGTTCCCGCCAGGGCCCTGCCAAGCGGCCATGTTGGCCGCGTCATCGATGTCGAGCACCAGGCCGTGAAGCTCGGCGCCGGTATAAGTGTGGGTCATGTCGTTGGTGCCCGCGGCCGAGATGCCGAACTCGAGGGTCACTCCGCCGACGTGCTGCGCCCACAGCTTCTGGCCCCTGAGTTGTAGAAAGTCGCCGCTGAGATCCCCAGCCTCGTAGATCCCGTCTTCCAGCACGATGGTGTCCGTGCCGATTCCGATCTCGTATTCGAGCTCCGCGACCGTGTCGACCACCGCGACCCCGATCCCGCTCGGTGGTGAGTAGCCCGTGCTCGTCGGTGGGTTGGGCAGCGTGATGCCCAAGGTCGTAGCCATCGGATCGCCGTCGCAGGGCGCTTCGACGGGCTCGTCGCACAGGTCCTCGATCTCCGCCTCCGACAGCTTGCGGCTCCAGACTCGGACGTCGTCGATCTGGCCGTCGAACCAGTTGCCCGAGGTGGTCCCCTCGCCGAGTCGCGTGTAGTCGTAGTCGTAGAGGCCGACGTCGGGCTCGGGCTCGTTCGCGTCGAGCTCGCAGTCGAGGTAGTACTTGGTCCCCACGCCACCGTCGACGACCATCGTCATGACCACCCAGGTGTCGTCCACGAGCGACTCGCTCGACATCGGCCAGGTCTTGAGGCCGGTGCTCTGATCATAGAGGTTGGCGTAGAATCGCGGGCCGAGGTTGGATGTGCCCATGAAGAGCGAGGCCATCGGCCCGCACCCGCGGCAGAGGTTGTTGTAGCGGTCGACGTCGTCGACCTTGGCGCGCACGCTGATCGTGAAGTCGCCATCGACACCGCCGAAGACGTCGGTGTCGGTGAACCCGGAGAAGATCACGCGGTCGTCGACGCCGTCGAACGAGATGGCCTCGCCCCAGCTCGAGCTCACGAAGGTGGCTCCGTCGACGGTCCCGTGGCGGCCATGGCCGGACATATCGAGGACCGTGCTGCCGACGCGGTCCTCGAAGGTCCAGTGCACCTGCAGGCCGCTGGACAGCATCCCGCGGAATTCCTCTTGCTCGGCGATTTGCTCGGACGCTGGGTCAGGCGCGTCGGAGCAAGCGGGGACAGTTAGCGCGGCGATTAGGGCCACAAATGGTGGAGACATTTTCGTGTCCATCGTGCGGTCGTACCAAAAAAGAGCGCCGACGATCATGCTGATCGTCGGCGCTCTTGCACGAGCCAGAGGGGCGTTAGTCGGGATTGCTCGGCTCGGCCGGGGCGGGAGCCTCGGTCCCAGCTTCACCCTCGGCACCTTGCCGCGCCTGCTTGGCGACGATCGTCCCAGTCGTCCGGTCGACGTCGAAGCTGGCCCCATCCCAGCGGATCGTCAGCCGCTCGAACGCGACGTCGCGGTTGGGCACGTCTCCGGTGTGCCTTGCCTGGAGATCATCCAGGCCGCCCTTCTCGATCGCCCACAGGCCCGTGTCACCCGCGACGACCGCATCGCTGACCCGCTGCGCGTCGCGCTGGGCTTGCTGCTTCTGTTCAGGGGTCGCGTCGGCGGGCAGCGGCGCGGGGCTCAGCGTCAGGACCTGATCGAGGTCCTGCCAGAGCACGACCGTCCAGGTCGCCGGCGCGTCGAACAGCTGCAGGCGCTTGAGCTCGCGCGTCAGCGTCTCGGCGGACACGTCCTTGTCGGTCGCGAGCAGCTGGGCGAGCAGCACCGCTGCGTGCAGGCGAGCCCAGCGGCGCGGATCATCGACGCCCGGCCGACCCTCGCCGTTGGCGACCTTGCGCAGGGTTCGGAGCGCCTCGTCGACCCGGCCCGCGCCCGCGGCCGCGCGAGCCATGCGGATCGCGTCGGTCGGCTCGCCGGTCATGGACACGAGGTCCTCGTACTGTTGATAGGCCTCCTGATACCAGCCGTGGCGCAGGAAGATGTCACCGAGCAGGCGACGGCTGGCCTCGCCGCTCGGATCGTACTCGACGATCTCCGAGAACACCCGCTTGGCCTCGTCCGACTCGCCCGCGCGGACGAGCAGCTCACCGAGCCGCTCGGCCAGCACCGGCGTCATCTGTCCGCGATCCCGCAGCCGCCGACCGCGGGCGATCGCGTCGTCGATCCGACCCAGCTCGAAGAGCAGGTCGATCATCCGCAGCTCGCCCTCGGGCGCGTTGGGGGCTTGATCGAGGCCGGCTTGCAGCGCGGCCAGCTTGTCCTCGTCGGTGGTCGCCAGCGCGATCTGAGCGTCGACCAGCGCCCAGTTGACCGGACCGAACACGGTCCGCTCGACCGCCGCGATCAGCTGCGGATCGACCAAGCGCCGCAGCAGCGAGCGGACCACGAACTCGCGCGCGTCCTCGCGATCCCAAAAGTGGGTGATCAAGAGCTCGAGCTCGGCCTCGGTCGCCGCGGTGGCCTGCAGCATCTGCAAGAACACCTGCTCCTCGCGCCAGGTCTCGAGCTCGCAGCTGCCCGCCGCGGCCTCGTAGGCCTCGAGCCGCGCGACCATGTCGCGCGACTTCGACAGCCGCTGCTCCCACAGGATCTTCCGCTGCGCGAGCGAGCGCGCCGAGGCGTCGCTGCACGGGAGCTTCTGATCGCGGGCGACCGGCGAGGTCGCGTTCGGACGCCAGCCACGGTTGGCGATCACCGGCTCGGCTTTCTTCTTCTCGGCCTCGGTCGCGTCCTTGCCCGCGCTCTGCCCCGCGATGCCGATCAGGCCCTCGTTGGGATCCTCGGCTTGCTTGGCCTTGCGGGCGGTCGTCGTGCCAGTGGCCGTCTTGGTGTCGGCCAGGAACCCCGCGACCACGCTCTCGGGCTCGGGCTCGGTCGGCATGTCTACGCCAGCGAGCTTGGACTTGTCGCCGAGGTCACCGAAGGCGTCGCCCTTGGCTCCGCCACCTCCGAACGCGCCGCTGCTGCCGCCCGGGGCCATGCGGGGCGGAGCGGCGCCATCGAATTGTTCTTCCATCTCCCCGGCCTGCGCCACCGCATCGACCGGTGCAGACGCGGGCGGTGGAGCAGCCGGCTCGGGGGCGATCATGTCGTCGGCGTCGGCGCTCGACGACGGCTTACCCATCTTGCCTTCCTCGCCGCGGTGCCGCTGGCCCCGACCGCCGACCTCGTCGTCGGTCATCTCTTGCTCGGGCGCCTCCTCTTGGACCTCGCGGGGGGCGGCGTTCGGCCTCGCGTCCTCCCTCCTGTCGTCCTTCGCTTCCCGCTTCGGGGGCTCGGCAGCCGAGCACCCGAGCGGGGCCGTCAGCGCGCCGAGCAGCAGCTCGCTCGCGCTCGGGTCCTCGACCACACCGGGCCGATGCTCGATGAAGGTCTGCTCGCTCGGCAGCACGGCAGCGAGCAGCTTGAAGTCCCACGGCCGCCGGCGCCGCTCGACCCCCTGCCGCGAGTACGCGCTCTCGCTGTCGAGCGCGAGGAACGAGGTGAAGGGCGTCATCAGCCCGTACTCGAGCCCGAGCGAGAGGATCTTCCCGCGCACGGCCTCGGGCCCGCGGCCATCACCGAGCAGCCGCTCGACCTGCGCCGCGGCCCAGAGCTTGGGCACGACCCGCGAGAGCACGCTGTCTTTCTTCTCGATCTCGACCACCCGCTCGAACGACTCGCCAGCGAGGCGCCCGCGGATCGTCACCTGCTCCGGCAGATCGTGGTGCGTGCGGGCGAGGATCACCAGCTCCTCACCGCGCGCCAGCTTGCCGGTCGCGTTGTCGAAGCGATCGTCGAGCCCGGCCCCGAGCTCGAGCTCGAGATCGGTGATCGTCGGGGTCTTGATCGCGCCCGAGAGCTCGAGCGCGCGCACGACCGCCTGCTCGGGCGCGTCGACGCGAAGGCTCCGACCGCCACCGACTCGGGCGAGCCGCTCGAGCAGGCGATCGTCGACCTGCGAGCCGACGCCGATCGTGAACAGCCGCGCCCGCGACCCGGTCAGCGCCCGACGCAGCCGCTCGGACAGCGCGTCGGAGCTGCGATCACCCGAGGTCGCGAGGCCATCGCCGACGTAGACGATCGCCGGCTGCTCCGAGGTGTGCACGCGCTCGAGCGCGCGCTCGAAGATCGATCCGAGGTCGGTCGCGCCGCCCGGGCGGTGCGTGTCGAGGGCCGCGAGCGCCTTCGAGATGTTGTCGGGCGTCGCCTCGCTGAGCCCCTTGTCGGGGAACAGCACCTGCGAGTCGAGGTCCGCGGCCATCAGCACGAAGCGATCCGCCTCGGCCAAGCTGCGCAGCAGCGCCTCCGCGATCGCCTTGCGGCTCTGGTGCTCGGCCGCGTCACCGAACGCCGAGGTGTCGACGACCACGACCACGTCGGCCGGCGGGACCTCGACCTTGGCCCAGTCGAGCTCGGGGTCGAGATCCGGCAGCCAGCGCAGCATCACGAAGCGGGCCTGATCGCGACCCGGCTCGAACTGGCTGAGCCGCAGCGGCTCTTGTCGCTCGGCCTCGCCCTTGCGGGTCAGCTCGAGCTCGAAGTCCGCGCGGGGAGTAAAGCCGCTGCGGCGCATCGTGATCAGCCGGTTGTCCTGACCGATCTTCGCCTCGCTCGAGGTCGAGACCGCGTAGTCACGGGCCAGCTCCTCGCGCAGCTCGACGGCCAGCGAGAACTCCTCGATCGTGACCGCGTCGAGCCCGGTCGGGGGCGCGAGCGGGTAGCTGTAGCGCAGCTTGCCCTCGCTCTCGCTGAGCAGCTGCTGGTAGCGGACGACCACTCGCCGCTCGCCCATCGCCGGGACCGGGTAGACCCGCGCCCGCACGGTCCGCTCGTCGATCCACTCGAGCAGGGCCGGGTTGTCGTCGGTGACGACCGCCCGCTCGTAGGTCGCTACCGCTTGCTTGCGCTCGACGATCTCGCCCTCGACCAGCACGCCATCGGTCTCGAGCGCGAAGCCGACCAGCATCGCGCCCTCGGGGAC
>CBFGLP010000339.1:0-5640 GCA_965649595.1 uncultured Myxococcales bacterium
TCATGTGCTCGAAGAAGTGGGCGAAGCCGGTCGCGCCCTTCTCGTACTCGTCGCGCGCGCCCGTGCGGACGACCGTGCGATACGAGACCAGCCCGGGGCTCGGCATCGGGATCACGATCACCTGCAGGCCGTTGTCGAGCACCCGCTTGTCCCAGGCGTAGGGGAAGACGCGCGCGCTGGTGGTCGGCGGCGCTTCGGATGTGGCAGTCGGCGCGGGCGCGCTCGTGTCGGCGGGGGCCATGATCGCGGTCTGTGGTGAGCCGGCAAACGCGAGCGTGCTCAGCAACAAGAGCGGCGCCGCAGCGAGCCGCAACACTCGGCGCGTTCGCGGGAGGGGAGGTGGTGTCGGCGACATGCGCGGCGATGATGCACCAACGCCGACGGTCCCGCGAGTTGGCCCTCCGCTATCGCTCCGGTGGTAGCCCAAGGGCCGAGGGGTCCTGCTAACGCGCGTTCGCTCGCTGAAACTCGCGTCCCGCCCACCACAAGCGTTCATTGGGGCCTTCGCCCCGCGCCTCGATTACGCTGCCTTGCCCGCGCGCGAGCCCGGCGATGCGGGCTCGCTGGTCGTCGATTGGTAGCAGCACCTCGACGACCGGCATCGGCGGCGCCTCCAGCAAGGCGAGATACTCGAGCACCAGGCGGTCATCCTGAATATCGATTCGCGCGTTGCGGATCGCTACCACCTCGCCCTCGCGCTCGACCAAGGTCCAAGCGCCCGCGCGAGCCTGCCACGCGGCGGGGATCGGCGTCGGCTCGGGCAGCCGCACGCCGACCCTGCGCGTGCGGCCATTACGGGTCATCGTGAGCAGCTCGTGGTCGCCGATCTTGGCGAAGCTCAGCACGCCGCCCGGCATGCGCTCGAGTCGGGCGTGGTGGGGATCGATCGGCTCGAGCTTGGCGTCGCCAAAGCGGGCCCGCGACCACAGGGCGCCCTCGTGCAGCTCGATCGTCGCGCGGCCCAGGCCGGTCGCGTAGTCGCCCTCGTGGTGGACCAAAAATTCGTCGGCCAAGGGCGAGTCGAAGGGCCGCGGCGGCTCGTCGGCGGGCGGCGCCGGGGCCTCGATGCCGTGCTTGTCGAGCAGCGCGGCGATCAGGGTCTCGACCGCGAGCTTGTCGACGACCCTGCCCGCCGTGAGCGAGTTGCTGGCGACCGCGACGGCGAGGCCGTGATCAGGCAGCACGATCAGGCGGGCGTGGTGATACCAGATGCGGCCGCCGTGCCAGGCGACGCGGCCGACCCAGTCGAGATCGCCGTGGTCGAGGAACATGCCGTAGCCGAACTGGTGATCGAGATCGAGCTGCAGGTTGGGCGCCGGGGTCAACATCGCGTCGATCGAGTCGGCGTCGAGCAGCTGCTCGCCTGCGCTGCTCTTGCCGCCGCGCAGCAGCAGCGCGGCGAAGCAGGCCAGGTCGACCACGCTCGCGCGCAGGCCCCCGGCAGGCACCCAGCGAAACTCGGGATCCCGACGAGGCTCGTGCCGCTGATAAGCCGCGGCGAGCTCGATCGCGTCCAGCCCTCGCGGGCTGTCGGACAGCGGCAGCAACACCGGCTGCGGCTCGGGACCGCGGGCGAAGTGGGCGGTGCGCATGCCCGCGGGCTGCAAGAGCGCCTCGCTGACCTGCTCCTCGTACGAGCGCCCGCTCGCGCGGGCGAGCGCGAGCCCAGCCAGGGTCATGCCGACGTTCGAGTAGATCGTCAGCTGGTCCGGGGCTGTCACGGGCTCGAGCTCGCGCAGCTCGTCGACGATCTCGGTCCAGTCGGGCGGCGCGTCGGACAGCTCGTGCACGAACCAGTCGGAGGGGAGGCCCGAGCGGTGCGCGAGCAGATCGCCGAGCGTGATCTGCTGCTCGGCGTTGCCCGCGAGATCGAGCTCGGGCAGCAGCGTGGTCAGGGGCGCCTCGAGATCCAGCTCGTCGCGCTCGACCGCTTGCAGCACCGCGGCAGCGGTGATCGGCTTGGTCAGCGAGCCCACCTGATAGACGGTGCGGGGTCCGGCCGCGAGCCGCTTCTCGGAGTCGGCCCAGCCCCAGCCGGTCGCCCACACGATCTCGCCCTCGTCGACCAGCGCGAGGCTCAGGCCGGTGACCTCGTTGGCCCGCATCAGCTCGAGCGCGAGCGTGTTGATCGTCGCCCGGGTCTCCTCGTAGCGCGCTCGCTCGTGGGCCTCGCTCCGCTGCGGCGGGGCTCCGCTGGATCGCGTGCAACCACCGCTGAACATCAGCGAGGTTGCGAGCACGAGCGCGGTACTCGGGCGCACGGGCTCAGGGTAACGCGTCCATCGAATGCCGGGGCACGATGTTTCATGGTTCAAACCCGGCAAAGCCCGGTAGCATTGGAGACGGAATGAGCGAGCAGACGCGAGACCCCAGGGGCGGGGCCCAACCCCACGAAGCGCAAGACGGAGGACGACGGACCTTCTTGAAGGTCGGCGTCGGCGTGATCGGAGCTGGCTTGGCGACGGTCGTTGCCGCGCCCGCGCTCAAGGCAGTGCTGTGGCCGCTCGACGCCGAGATCACCTCCGGCGGAGAAGACTTCGTCGTCGTCGGCGAGCGCTCGCAGTTCGGCAACCAGCCGGTCAAGGTCGACATCTACGCCGACCGAACCGACGCGTGGAACCGGACCAAGAACGTAAAGATCGGCTCGGCGTGGGTGGTCGAGGTCGAGGGCGAGCTGGTCGCCTACTCGACCGTGTGCCCGCACCTCGGCTGCGCCGTCGACTACAGCGCGGACGTCGGCAAGTTCAAGTGCCCCTGCCACCGCTCGGCGTTCGGGCTCGACGGGACCGCCGAAGAGGGCCCGGCACCGCGACCGCTCGACACGCTCGAGGTCGAGGAGCGCGAGAAGTTGGTCGCGATTCGCTACGCACGCTTCAAGACGGGCGTCGAGAGCAAGGAGCCGGCGTGATGGCAAAGCTCATCGATTGGATCGACGAGCGCACCGGCCTGCGAGCGGTGGTCCGCGAGGCCCTCGACGAGCCGGTGCCCGGCGGCGCCCGGGTTCGCTACGTGTTCGGCTCGGTGCTGACCTACCTGTTCATGCAGCAGGTCGTGCTCGGCATCTTGCTGGCCAGCTACTACAGCCCCTCGGCGACCGACGCGTGGGCCAGCACGGCCTACATCCAAGATCAGGTCGCCGGCGGTTGGTTCCTGCGCGGGCTGCATCACCACGGCTCGTCGGCGATGGTCGTGGTCACGATCCTGCACCTTTGCCAGGTCGTGCTCGCGGGCGCGTATCGCAAGCCGCGCGAGTTCAACTGGTGGACCGGGCTGTTGATGGGCGGTCTGGTGCTGGCGTTCGCGCTGACCGGCTACCTGCTGCCCTGGGATCAAAAGGGCTACTGGGCCACGCAGGTCGCGACCGGGATCATGGGCACGGTGCCGGGTGGCGAGCCGCTCCAGCACACGCTGCAAGGTGGTGATCAGTACGGCAACCTGACGATCACTCGCTTTTATGCCCTGCACGTGTTCGTGTTGCCGATCACCCTCGCGCTCTTGCTGGGCGCGCACCTCTACCTGTTCCGCCGCCACGGCGTGACGCCGCCGGCGTCGCTGAGCGAGGAGCAGCTGAAGGCCAAGACGGCGCCGTTTTGGCCCAACCAGCTGTTCATCGACGTGGCCGCGATGGCGGTCTGCGGCGCGGCGCTGGTGCTGCTCACCTACCGCACGCACGGCGCCGAGCTGTTCGCACCGGCCGATCCCGCGTCGAACTTCGTCGCGCGGCCCGAGTGGTACTTCCTGTTCCTGTTTCAGCTGCTGAAGTACTTCGAAGGACCGCTCGCAATCATCGCGACCGTGATCCTCCCGGGCGCCGCGACGGTGTTCTTGCTCGCGCTGCCCTTCATCGATCGCGCGCCGACCCGGCAGCTCCGCAAGCGGGTGCCCGTGCTGCTCGGCGTCGGCACGCTGATGGCCGGCGTGGTCGCGCTGACCGGCTTGGCGATCGTCGAGGACGCGGGCAACGAGAAATTCCAAGACGGGCTCGTGCAGGCCGAGAAGGACGCCGAGCGGGCCCGCGAGCTCGCGCTCGAGGGCGTGCCACCGACTGGCGGCACGGCGGTGTGGGAGAACGATCCGCAATTCGCCGCGATCAGCCTGTTCAAGGAGCACTGCGCGACCTGCCATCGGATCGACGGCAAGGGCGGCGAGGAGGCGCCGAGCCTCTCGCACTTCAACGATCGTGCGTGGCTGCGCGGGGCCGTCCGCGAGCCGCGGACCGTCGCCTACTTCGGCGGGACCAAGAAGCACGACACGATGGAGGCCTACTCGGTCGAGGACCTGCCCGACGACAAGCTCGACGCGCTGATCGAGTACATGCTGATGCTGCGCGAGCATGGGCGGCCCGAGGGCGAGCCCAAGGAGAGCTACGACGAGGCGCTGGCCAAGCGGGGCGAGCAGCTGTGGGCGTCGGACGTCGACTGCAGCGGCTGCCACCAGATCGAGAAGGGTGCCGACGGGGACGGCTCGCCGACCATGTGGGGCCGCGGGACTCGTGAGTGGATCGCTCGGGTGATCCGCAACTCGAGCCAGGCGGACATCTACGGCGGCGCGGCCGAGATGCCCGAGTTCGAGGGCAAGCTCAGCGACGAGGAGATCGCGATGCTGGCCGACTACGTGTATCGCCAGGGCTGGCCGAGCACGGCCGAAGCGCAACCTGAGTAGCGCGAGCGCTGTCGCGCTCGACAACGAGCACCTCCGGCCACCGGAGGTGCTCGTTCGTCATCAGGGCAGCTCGTACACTCGGTGCGTGAGCGTCAGCGCGAGCTGGCTGCCCGCCGTCGCGCAGCGGACGTAGTCGTAGCCGTTCGGGGTCGTGACGGTCACGCCGCTAGGCGTCGACGAGATCGTCTTCGAGTCCCACTCGATCAGCTCGGCGTCGTCGAGGAACACCAGCCCCTCACCGTTGGCCGGCGGGCTCTGGCGGTAGGTGATCTGGACGCTGTCGGTGTTGGATGGCGCAGTCAGGTTGATCGTGAAGGGCGTCCAGTCCCAGCTGCCGGCCGACTTGGTGTACCTGACCGTGTTGGAGATCGTCGAGCCGCCACGGGTCACCCAGCGGACTACGACCTCGAACTTGCCGGCGTTCTGGCCCTTGGTCCAACCAGTGATGCTGTACTTGCGGCCGGCGATCGCGGGCGGACGGTGGGTGTTGACCAGGCTCGCCCGCTCGCTGTTGGACGAGTCGCGCAGCAGCACGGCGGCAGCTTGACCAGTGCGGGCGACGACCCGCTGAATGTAGCGGGCGTGGGTCTGCTCCCAGCGGTCACCCTCGGCGGCGACGTCGTCGACGTCGCGCTCCTCGAAGTCGCCGTAGAGCATCGTGTCGCGGCCCAGCTCGCAGGTCGCGTTGACTCCGGTGGCCACGCGCGCGAGCGCGTCGTTGTCGGTGAAGGGCATCAGCGCGACGGGGCCGGTCGAGCCGCTCGAGGCCGGCACGACCCGTTGGTCGACCAGGTCGCTGGTCAGCACGTCGGCCTCGCTGGCGACCACGACCAGCCGACCGTTCTGCTCGGCGAACACGACCGCGCGGGTCAGGCCGCCGGCGAGCTGCTCGGCGGTCGAGATGTGGGCGACGTGGCGACCGAGCAGAACGGTCGGCTGGTCGTGGTCGCCAGCGAGGCCGACGTGCTGACCAGCGAC
>CBFGLP010000340.1:0-4820 GCA_965649595.1 uncultured Myxococcales bacterium
CGGCCGAGGAGGCCGAGGTGGGGGATGGGGACGGGGATGGGGACGGGGATGGCGACGGCGACGGTGATGGCGACGGCGACGGTGATGGGGATCCGGAGCCAATGACCGTCCCGACGGTGACCCTGGATCCGGGGAGCGCACCGGACTGTACGTTCACGCCCGGTGATCACGCGGAGCTGTGTCCCGAGGGCTCGTCCTGTCCGGTGATTGCGGACGTCGAGATCCGCTGCGGCGACACCAACTTCCACCACCCGGTTACGGTCGCCATCGATTCGGAGCGCGCCTACGCGGCGGTCTCGAGCATCGACGGCGCGTGGATCTTCGCGGCGCAGGGCGATATCGGCGAAGCGTCGGTGCTCCCCGATCAGCTCGACGACGCACGCCTTCGCATCGCGAGCGATCCCGAAGCTGCGCTGCGCCTGCTCGCGGTCACCTCCGACAACGTCATCTCGTACGTGACGCCGGGCGCGGGGAGCTTCGTGCTGGAGTCGGTCATGTCGACTAGCCCCGACGATCCCTACACTTGGCCCTTGAACGTCGAGCTCGACGCCGAGGGGCGCGCTCACATGTGGTCGCGGCACGAGCTCGAGGGGGCGGAGCAGCTCGTGCGGGTCGGCGACGCGACCTGGACCCGCGAGTCGATCGCCTTGGAGGACAGCGCGTTCGGCCTCGATCGTCACGGCCAGACGGTGACGCTGATCGACACGGGCACGCATCCGACCAAGCTGCTCGAGGCGCGCGTCGGTGACGTCGAGTACACGCTCGGCGACGGGTTCACGACCGGCTCGAGCCTCAGCGCCCGCGTGGCTCGGCCTGCGCTCCCGGCTAGCGAAGGGGGATCCGACGAGCCCGACTTCGTCGCCATCTATCAGCGCGAAGACCTGCGCGTCACCTGGCCGGCTGGGACCGATGCCTGGACCGACGTGGTCGTGCCCGATAGCTCGTACAACAAGAACCACTGCGAGGCGCTCGCGTGCCCCTGCCTCGAGACCTGCGTCGACGGCCAAGGCGGTGTGTCGCGCGACGAGTTCGTGGCGGCGCGGACCAGCGATGGCGCGATCTGGGTCGCGTGGCTCGTGCATCACGACCAGATCATGTATTCGCTCGATCAGGTCGGCGAGGGTGAGGACTGCGCGTGTTGGCAGGGCGTCAAGATCTCCGACGCGAGCACGGCCACGCTGCACCTCGCACAGATCGATGACGGGAGCGTGACCGCCGAGCTGGCGCTGAGCTTGGCGAGCGAGGTGCCGCACGAGATCGACATGCGGGCTCATGGCCAGCGCATGGCGGTCGGCCTGCGCCGCTTCGACGAGCAAGACGGGAGCTCGAGCGTGCGCTTGATCGGCTTCGACCTCGACGCGATCTGATCCGCGCTCACTCGGCGAACGCGAACCACCACAAGGGCTGGTCGGCGCCCTCGCTGAGCGTGTAATAGCCAACGCCGTCGGCCGCGACGGCGATGGTCTCGCCCTGCTGCTCGTTGGCGAGCGGGAGCTCGCAAGGCTCGCCGAGCATCGCCTCGGCGAGCGTCTGATCGGCCCCACGCAGCCACGCGAACGCATCTACGTAGCCGCGGACGACCACGAAGTCGCCGAGCGGCGAGACGTCGGCGGCGGTCGCCAGCGCGCTAGGAAAATTGGGCTCGGCCAGCTCCTCGAGCTGACCCGACGCGAGCGGAGCGGCGAGGCGAAACAGGCGGGTCTCGGCGTCCTTGCTGACGATGAACAGGTCGCCCTCGACCGGATCGACTAGCAGCGCCTCGGCGTCGTGCGGCCCGTCGGGGTAGGTCAGGTCGAGCGCCTCCCAGTCGGCGAGCACGATCGGCTCGGAGCCGGCCGCCGCGACGTCGGGCTCGCGAAGGCGATAGACGGTGATCCACGGGCGCGCCTGGCCGTTGTCACCGATGTCGCCAGCGTAGAGCCACTCGCCCGGGCTCGGGCCCGGTCCGAGCGCGAGGTCTTCCCAGTCGAGCGCGGCCGCACCATCGAGCTCGACGGTTGCGAGCGTCTGGCCGTCGAGGCCGAGCGCGAACAAGCGAGCGCCGTCGCCCGAGTCGTTGTGGACCCACAGCAGGTCTTGCGTGCGGCTGTGGACCAGGCCGGACGCCTCGCCGATGTCGGGCGCGGACACGGTCGCTCGGGCGACCGGAGCTTCGACCATCGGACAGCGGGTCAGGCCGCCTTCGCTCTCGGACTCGTCGGTCGAGTCGGTGCCGGTCGAGTCGGTGTCGGTACTCTCCGAGTCGCCGGTGCTCTCGTCCGAGTCGCTCGAACCCGCGTCGTCGTTCGTATCTGCAGGGCTGTTGGTTGCGGACCCACAGGCGGACGCTGGGAGGATCGAGCACGCGAGGAGGATGGGGAGGCGCGTGGGCACGGCGAATCCTACCCCGCTAGTGTTCCGGCCTGTGGTGAGCTCGAGCGCCTGATCGATCCGGGTAGCGCGTGGCACCAAGGGGTGTGACCTCCCGGATCGCCCCTCCGCTCCAGCTCATCCTGCTCTGCGCGGTCGGCTGCTCGCCCGAGCCGATGTCGGATGAGGGTGCAGACGAGGTCGATGGTTCGAGCGAGACGCAGGACGGCGAGGGCGATGGTGACGGCGACACCGAGGATGACGCCGACCCGGAGCCGATGATGGTCCCGACAACTACGCTCGAGCCGGGCACAGCACCAGACTGCACCTTCACGCCAGGCGATCACTCGGCGATCTGCGCGGAGGGTTCACCCTGTCCGGTGTTCGCGGACGTCGAGATCCGCTGCGCAGAAGCCTACTTCTGGCATCCGAGCACGGTCGCCGTCGATTCGGAGCGCGCCTACGCGGCGGCCTCGAGCGATGAGGGCGCGTGGATCTTCGAGGTGCAGGGGGAGGCTGGCGCCGCGAGGGTGCTCCCCGATCTGTTCGACGGATCGAGGCTCAGCATGGCGAGCGAGCCTGATGGCGCGCCGCGGATCTTGGCGGTCACCGCCGACAAGGACGTCGCATACCTGACGCCGGTCGACGGGAGCTTCGTCGTCGAGACGATTAAATCGACCAGTGGTGAAAATCAAACCATACTCTCGAACATCGAGCTCGACGCCGAAGGGGCTGCGCATGTTTGGTGGCACCATAACTACTATGCGTACCACGCCGTGCGGGTCGGCGAGGCGACCTGGGCGATCGACAAAATCGAGCACGAGCACGGGTACGGCCTCGATCGTCACAACCAGGCCGTGACGCTGATCGACACGGGTAACTGGCCGATCCATCGCCTCGCAGCCCGAATAGGCGACACCCAGTACGAGCTCGGCAGCGAATTCACGATCGGCCAGATCCTGGACGCTAGCGTGGTTCGACCGGCGCACCCAGCCAGCGTTGGCTCCTCCGAAAGTCCAGACTTCGCTGCCGTCTATTTGCGCGAAGGACTGCACGTCGCCTGGCCCGATGGGATCGGCGCGTGGACGGACGTGCTCGTCCCCGACAGCCCCTACAACCAAAATCCTTGCGAAGCTCTCGAGTGTGGGTGTCCCGACATCTGCGTCGATGATCAGGGCGGCGTATTGGAGAGTAATTTTGCTGCGGCACAGACCAGTGATGGTGCGATCTGGGTCGCGTGGGTCGTTCGTCACGACTATCGCGAGCACGAGACCGAGGAGCACGAAACAGAGCGCGATTGCTACTGCGACGCGGACAATCAGCCAGTCGTCAACGAGAGCACCGCCTCGCTCCATCTCGCGCGGATTGATCCCACCACCGCAACGGTCGAGCCCAAGCTGAGCGTCCCGGTCGAGATATCGGTGCTCGACATGCGAACCCAGGGCCAGCGCATGGCGCTGAGCCTGAGCCGACTCGACAGCAATGGCGATATCTTGCGCGTGCTCGGCTTCGACCTCGACGCGCTCTGATCCGCTGCCCTAGCGCCCGAGCACGTCGAGGAAGCGCGACTCGTGATAATCGATCGAGATTCGCGTGTTCGTGCCCGGTTTGGCCCGCGACCCCCACTCGCCCTTTTCCCGATAAATCTCGACCTCGGCGAACTCGCAGACGCGCTCGTCGAGCGCACAGGCGGCCGCGACGAGATCGTGCATCGCCTTGCCGACGCCCTTGGCCTCGAGGTAGCGGTCGAGCGCGTCGATCATCATTTGCAGCCCGGTTCGTGGCGTCTGGCCAGCGATCCGGCGCTGCAGCGCATCGTGCATGTCACGGGTCCAGACCACGCCGTGACACACGTTCTTGGACACGAACATTCGCCGATCAATCCGTGGCGCGGCCAGCAACGCGAGCGTGTCTTTTGGCGCGCCACCGGGGTTGAAGCTCGGGCAGGTCAGGCGGCCGCGAAATTTCTCGAGCGGCTCGGCGACCAGGTTGTCGCCTGCGAAGCCGCCTTGCTGAACCCAGTGGGCGAGCCCTAGCTCCGGATGGTCCTTGAACGCCTTGCCGATGTTCTTCGGCGCCGAGCCGACCAGCACGGTGGCGTTCGGGTCGTGCAGGAGCTCGGCGAGCAACGCGGGACCGAGCGCGACCTCGCCGACCGGGTGCTCGAGGATCCCGCGGCCGTAGCTGTTGTAGTGGAAGCCGGACACCCGCGCCTTCTTGCCCTCGCTCGTCGCCCACCAGGTCGGGCCATGCAGCGCGCCGATCGGGACGTCGGCACGGCCGCAGCGATCGAGGCCCCAGCGGACCAACTGGCACTGATCCTGCGAGCCGGGCGTGACGAGCACGCCGAGCAGCTCGACGTCCGGATGATCGGCGAGCCAGAGCAAGGTCATGAAGTCGTCGGGATCCGACGTCTCCATCTCGAAGATCACGCGCTGCATTGGCTTGGTCAGCCGCCCGCGGCTGAAGGG
>CBFGLP010000341.1:0-7418 GCA_965649595.1 uncultured Myxococcales bacterium
GGCGTCCATCGCGTCGAGCAGCTCGGGCGGCTGGTGGACGACGAGATCGGGGCCCTCGGCGATCACCTCGAGATCGCCGGTGGTGATCAGCGTAGCGATCTCGAGCACGCTCTCGCGCTCGGGATCGAGGCCGGTCATCTCCATGTCGAGCCAGATCAAGGGCGCGAGGTCGGTGCTGCTCATGCTGGCCGAGGGTAGTCGCTAGCGCGCGCGCCGTCAGTAGACCCCGACCGAGCGCAGGTCCCGGTGGGCGTGGTGGAGCTTGGCGATCTCCGCCAGCGCGTGGCGCCCGAGCGCTTCGTAGGCGCCGACCATCAGCTCGAGGGCGACCTCGCGGGTAGCGTCGGCGTCGACCCAGTGCAGCTCGCGGCCGAGCACCAACGCGAACGCGGGCAGACCTCGCTCGAGCTCGTCGAAGGCCTGATCTACGAGATCCTGCAGCTCGGGTCCGGGCTCGCGCATCAGCTCGTAGCGCTGCGCCTGCTCCTGATAGCTGCCGCGCGGGTCGCCGTGCTCAGGCCCCAGCGCCGGACCCATGCCGCCCGTGATGTCCGGCCGCTCGATGTCCGCGTAAGGAGAGGGCCCGTCGGCCGCGAGCGCGTCGGTCTCGGCCGCTCGAAACCACTCGAGCGCGTCCGCGAGCGCCTCGACGTTCAGCCGTGGTTTGTAGTCGGACTCGTCGCGCACCCGCTCGAGCTGCTCGCGCACGACCTCGAGCATCGAGCGCGTGCGATCGTCACCGGTCTCCGCCGAGTCGCGGGCGTAGTTGGACACGATCGTGGTCGGCAGCTCGGCCGGGTCGTCGTACCAGAGCCCGAAGTGCAGCCCGTCCGAGTCGCCCCAGCCGATCGTGACGAATTCGGGTGGATCACAGCGAAAGCGACCTTCGAGCCGGGGATCTAGCCCGTCTCGAGTCTCGCGCTCGAGCCCTCCGTCCTCGAACCAGATCATGATTCCGCCCGACCGGCGGCCGAGGAAGTCGAGGCCCTCGCGCTCGATCGGGTTGAGGCTGCGGACCAGCGCCGCCCAGGGGATCAGCGAGCGCGGGAGTCGAAGCCCGTAGACCTCGTGCATTCGGGCGGCGACCGCATCGAAGCGCTGCTCGCAGGCACGCAGCGCCTCGGCTCGGCGCTCGCTCGCGTCTGGGCCGGTCACCGCAGCGATCACCTCGGGGTCGTGTGGATCGAGCACGCGCAGCCCGAGCGCCTCGCCCAACCGTCCCGCGTGCGCGGCCTCGAGCCCGAGCTCGACCAAGCGAGCCACGGCCGCGAGCGCCTCGTCGCGGGCGTCTTGGAGCGTCGCGTGCTCGCCCGCGAGCAGCACGTCCGCCCACGGCCCTTGGTAGGTCTCGAGCGAGAAGAGCGTCACCCCGGCGACCCAGCCGAGCCCCGGGATCCGGCTCGGCGCCGTCCAGCAGCCCAGCTTGTGGGTCGGGGTCTCGAGGTTCAGCGCCTCGCGTAGCGACTCGAGCTGCTCCCAATCATGTTCGTTTTCGGTCATCACTTTTCTCGCAGCAATTATGAATCCGAGCTCGGGCGAGAGTGCACTTTCGTGGCGACCCATGACGTACCATCGCCCGCGCTCGATCGGAACGACCGCCATGATTCGACGTATTCGACGTATCGAAAGCCTCTGCTTCGTGATCTTGCTGGCCGCCGGGTGCTCCTCCGAGCCGACCGCTAAGGCTGGGCCGGCCAAGCAGGCCGAGCCGGCCAAGAAAGCCGAGCCGGCCAAGAAAGCCGAGCCGACCGCGAAGGCCGAGCCGATCGCGAAGGCCGAGCCGACCGCGCCAGTCGAGCCCTCCGAGCCAGCCAAGCCCGCGATCTCGACCGGCAACTGCGACGAGCACCAGGCCGAGATCTCCAAGCGAGCCGACGAGCGCGCCAACCCGCATGGCATCGTCCAGCACCTCGAGAAGAACTTCCCCGACATGAAGGTCTCGTGGCTGATGAAGGAGACCCCCTACCAGAACTTCGTGGTCAAGCCCGGCGCCGAGAAATTCGGGCGCTGTAACGATACCGGCTGCTACCTCTTCGCTGCCCCCACCGCGGTGATCCAAGCGGCGGTCGACAAGGCGGTGAGCGGTGACACCCACGACGCCGCCGTGCTCGGGCAGTCGCTCGGGCTGCCGGCCGCGAACTTCGAGGGCCCGCTGCGGATGATGACGCTCGACCTCGCCACCACGAACTCGTGCGTTCGGCTGCCGGTCGACGAGGATCCGGGCGTGTGGAAGTGCCAGAGCGACGAAGACAAGGACTGCTTCAAGTTCGGCGGCTACACCTCCGGTGGAGTCCCGGAGGTGATGGTCATCGACGCACCCGTCGCCCAGGCTACCGTCAGGGAGATCAAGTGAGCGAAGAGGTCGTCTATCAGAGCCCGCTCATGTACCGGATCCTGCGCGAGGGCGGAGGGCTGGTCATCGAGGTGGTCGTCGGCGGCATCGCGCTCTCGGCCGTCCGCGTGCGGCTGAGCGCCGACGAGGCGCAGTCCTACGAGCGCGAGGGCAGCCGCTTCAGCGACCGGCTCGCCAACGCGGTCATGGCTGATCCCCGCTTCGGGGGCCGCTCGTACGCGGCCCCTGAGTAGCCAGGCTAGGCCTCGCCGATCATCGCGAGGAACTCCTGCTCCCCGATGATCTGCAAGGGCGCGCCAGCGCTGATCAGCTGCTCCGCCTTCTTCTGCTTGCTCGACTTGGCGCCCTTGCCGGCGCCGAGCACCAGGTAGTCGAGCGCCTTGCTGACGCCCGACGCGACGCTGCCTCCGTGCGCGGCGACCTTGTCCTCGGCGTCCTTGCGAGTGAAGGCTTCGAGCGCGCCGGTGAACAAGAAGCTCTTGCCCGCGAGCACGCCCGCGCCGCCATCCTCGCCAGCGCCTTCGCCCGTGTCCGCGTCCGCGCCCTCGGGCAGCTCGACGATCGTCACGTGCTCGAGCAGGTGGTCGATCAGCTCCGAGCGCTCTGCGAGCCCGGCCAAGAGCGCGTCCGCGATCGCGTCCTTGATCCCGCGCACCTCCATCAGGTCATCACGGGTCAGCTCGCGGATCCGGGCGAGCGTGCGGAACTGCTGGGCGAGCAGCAACGCGTTTTGCCGGCCGAGGTGATCGACGCCGAGCGCCTGCAAGAACACCGGCAGCTCGAGCTCGCGGTGCGCCTCGACCTGATCGACGAGGTTCTGCGCGCTCTTGCGGCCGAGCCGATCGAGGCCCTCGAGATCCTCGACCCGCAAGGTATAAAAGTCGACCGGGCTCGACAGCAGCCCCGCGTCGACCGCCTGGGTGATCACCTTGGGCCCGAACCCCTGGATGTCGATGACCTTCGCAAAGTGCTGTAGCTCGCCGAGCCGCGCCTGCACGCACTTGTCCGGCTGCTTGCAGTAGAGGAACTCGCCCTCCCGCTTCTTGCGGCGCTCGACCTCGCCGTTGCAGGCCGGGCACTTGCTCGGCAGCTCGAACGACTCTCCGCCGGGGCCCGGCTCGACCACCCGCTCGACGTTGGGGATCACACCGCCGCGCCGGGTGACCTCGACGAGCGCGCCCTTGGTCAGCCCGAGATCCTCGAAGCGGCTGAGGTTGTGCAGGCTCGCGCGGCCGATCATGGCGCCCGACAGCTCGATCGGCTCGAGCATCGCGACCGGCGTGATCGTGCCGGTCCGGCTGACCGACCAAAGCACATCTTGGAGCCGCGTCGTGCCCGAGTCGCCCTGGAACTTGAACGCGATCGACCAGCGCGGGTGGTGGCCGGTCTCACCGAGCCGCCGCTGCTCGTCGACGCTGGCCGCCCGATAGACCACGCCGTCGATCTCGTAGTCGAGCTCGGCCCGGCGCTTGGACCAGCGCTCGAACGCCTCGCCCAGCCCGTCGCGGTCGACGAACTCGAACTCCTCGGCCTCGAAGCCGAGCGACGAGAGCAGCTCGAACTTCTCCCGCTCCGACTCGAAGTCGCGCCCGAGCACGTCGTAGGCGAAGAAGGACAGCGAGTAGGCCTTGGTCTTGCCTCGCTCCTTGTTCTTGATCGCCCCGGCCGTCAGGTTGCGCGGGTTCGAGTACTGCTCCTTGAAGCGCTCGAACACCGAGAGCTTCATGAACAGCTCGCCGCGGACCTCGAGCGCGAGGTTGCCCTTGTGGGCCTTGTCGGGCTTGAGCTGGGCCGGGATGTCGGCGACCTCGAGCGCGTTGCAGGTGATGTCCTCGCCCTCGGTCCCGCTGCCGCGCGTGGCCGCCAAGAACAGCTTGCCCTTGGCGTCGTAGCGGAGCGAGCAGGCGACCCCGTCCATCTTGGGCATGACCAGGATCTCGCCCTCGAACTTGCTCGCCCAGCTGCCTAGATCGTCGGTGTTGTAGCACTTGTCGAGCGAGAGCATCGAGCGCGTGTGCCGAACCGGCGCGCCCAGCCGCTGCTCGGGCGGGATGTCGTGGGTCGCCTCGGCGTCGATCACCGGCCCCTCGGGCACCGACTCGCCCAGCTCGACGAGCACCGCGTTGTCCTTGTCGAGCCGGCGCAGCGTCTCGACCAGGCGGTCGTAGAGCGGGTCGGGGATCGTCGGGGCGTTGTGCTCCCAGTACTCGCGGTTGGTCCGGCGGATCAGGGCCTCGAGCGTCGCGGCGTCGAAGCTCGCGAGCCCGGCCTGGATCGTCGCGGCGTCCATGGTCTCGATCTCCTGCGGGGTCGGCATGCGGACACTCGAATACCAACGCTTTGCGGGCGGAGCCAGAGGTTTGAGCGGCGGTGCTGGTCCCGCACGGATCACGTAGAGAACGGTTCATAACGGTGTTTAGAGGCCGTTCTGCGGGATGGGGCTGAGGCGTGGAGTCGGGCGTGAAACGTCGGTATGAATACGTAGAGTTGCAATGGCTTCGCGATGCTATTCGCGAAGTGATGAGAATGATCGGTGACTTGCAAGCATGCGATCACCCTCTGGTCGAGCTGCTCTGAACCAACGAAAGAGCCCGCCACTCGAAGAGTGACGGGCTCGGTCATACCTGCGAAAGAATCAGCGCCCCATCTCTTCGCGCCGCTTCTTGTCGTAGTCCTTCAAGAACGCCTCCGCGTCCTCGACCTCTTCGCTCTTGACCACGTCCTTCTTCATGTTCTCGAGGTTCACGTCGACCTTGGTGAACCGGGCCAACATCTGGAAGAACGCGTTGCGGGTCGCGGGCGCGGGCGGGCGCGCGACGTCGTCCTCGACGCCGCGGTTGATGCCGGTCGGGATCCGCTCGAGGATGCACTCGACCGCGCGGCTGACCAGCTTGTCCTCGTTGGGCTCGCTCGCCTTCAAGCCGGCCAAGAGCGGCTTCTCCTCGCCGAAGTCCTTGACCATGCCGTCGAACGCCATGTTCATGGCGCAGTAGGCGTAGTCGGGGTCGTGCTCGTCGGGCACCTGGCCGCCCTCGAAGTCACCGCCCGCGGCCGAGAGCGTGGCGAAGTCGGTGAACACCTGGCGGTAGAGCAGCGAGCGGATGTAGGCCTCCTTGAGCTTGTCGCCGGCGAGGTTCTTGGCGAACACGAAGGTCATCTCTTGGTAGCCGCCGCCGAGGTCCTCGCGGTGGATGCCGAAGCCGAGCTCCTTGTCGATCTTGACCTTCTTGGCGACCTCGGGGATGTCGGCCGAGCCTTCCTTGAGCCAGCGAGCGTGGGTGTCGCCGCGGAACTCCTCCTGCTGGCGCAGCTCGGACAGGTTGGTGAGCATCTTGAACAGATCGTCGTCGCCGTCGATCGCCTTGGCCCAGTCTTGGAACTCGGGCCCGTGGGCGCTCTCCCAGGTGATCGGCTCGGGCTCCTGCATGCCGTAGACCGATCGGAGGCTGCGCAGCACCGGCTTGAAGGGCTGGTCGTAGGCGACCTCGCGGCGGGCGAACATCTTGATGCTCATCCAGTCCGCCCACAGCTTGTCCTTGCCAGCGAGGACCTCGTCCTTGAGCGCGGTCGCGGCCGCCTTGGCCTCGCCGTCGAGCTTGGCGATCGCTGCATCGGCCTTGTCGGACGCGAAGAAGTCGAGCAGGCGCAGGTCGCCGTAGATCTTGCGGATGCGGTCGCGCTCCTCCTCCCCGAAGCTGTTCTTGATCTTGGTCAGCTGCTCGGGGAAGTACTTGTCGGCGTCCTTGCGGACCGCGAACGCGTCGGCCTCGGCGACGCCGCGAATGATCGCGGTCGCCTTGTCCTTCTCGCTCAAGCCGGGCTTGACGTTGACGATCGCCAGCACGCCCGGGTTGGTGATCTCGAAGTTGCTGCCCTCGATCGTGACGTCGGCCTCCTGCACGTCGGGCAGGCGCTCGGCCGCGTAGATCTCTTTCAGCAAGGGGGCGAGAGCGTCACGCACGGGGTCCGGCGGGATCTTGGGCACCTCGTCGGCGGGGTTGGTCCCGTCCTTCGGGGCCGCCGTGTCGTAGGCGAGCTGCTCCCGCATCCGTTCCTCGCGGCCGTTGCAGGCGCCGAGCACCAAAACCACCAGGGCGAGCGAAATCGTTTGACGTGGCATGACTCTCAATCGGCGAAGGGGCGCGCTCACCCTAGGCCCACGCGCGCGGCCCTGTCAAACCCGAAAAACAGCCCAGAACGTGCGTGGAGGGCTGTCTCCGGGGCCTCGCGGATGCAAAGACCCAGGGCTGGACCACGTCTGCGGATCAAACGCAGACTGACGTATTCGGGCCCGCACGTCGGGTTAGACGGCCTTCTACGCTGTTTTGCTGGTTGACCGTCCAGGCGGTGCGGACCATCCTACCGCGAGCCCACTGGGCCGCGAGGGAGCCAGATGTCCGAGACCAGCATGCAGACCAGCACCGAAGCAGCAGCAGCCGGCGACGCGGCCATGGGCGCCCTGACTCTGACCCCGGTCGCGGCCGAGAAGGTGATCGAGATCCGCCAAGCCGAGGACATCGACCCGAGCTACTCGCTGCGGGTCAAGGTGATCGGCGGCGGCTGTGCTGGGTTCCAGTACGACCTGTTCTTCGACGAGCACGCCGAGGGCGACATGGAGTTCGAGAGCAACGGCGTGAAGCTGGTCGCCGATCAGATGAGCTTCATGTACCTGATGGGTACGCAGATCGACTACGTCGAGGGCCTCCAGGGGGCGGGGTTCAAGTTCGAGAACCCCAACACCACGGGTAGCTGCGGGTGCGGTAGCAGCTTCTCGGTTTGATCGAGGCGAGCTCGCCTTGAGTCTGGACACGCCGCCGGGGGCCTGCCGCGAGCGGGTTGCGGCGTAGACTGGTGTGCGTGGACGGGAGCGAGTCGAGGAGCGGCCAGGGCACGAGGCGCCCGCATTCTTCGCTGAGCAGCGGAGCCGTGGGGCTGATCCCCGTCGATCTCGGGCGGCGGCTCGAGGGGATCCACGACGACCTGATCGAGCCCGGCCGCCTGCGCTTCGCCGCGGTGATCGGCTTGCTGCTCGAGGGTCCGCATCGGCTCGACGATCCCGCGCTGC
>CBFGLP010000342.1:0-5439 GCA_965649595.1 uncultured Myxococcales bacterium
GTCCCGAGCGCACGTCTGCACAATTAACTCGCCCGCGCGCAGCGCCCCGGGGAGCCACTGTTCGAGGAGGGAGCGCACTCCATGATCGAAAAGGCCCTCCCCGCGCGTTGCGTTGCGCGCAAAAATAGGGCCTGGCACCACCCGATCGGTGTAAACGCGTACTCAACCCGTACAATTGACCGATCGATTCACTCGATGAGAGTTGGATCGACCACCAATACCGCCGCGCCCCGAATCGCATCATTCTTCAGCCGCTCCAACGCCACGTTCGCATCTTTCAGCGCAAAGCTCTGCACGTGCGTGCGCACCGGCACCGCCGCCGCCTCGCGCAAGAACTCGCGCGCATCCTCCCGCGTATTGTTGGCGACCGATCGAATCACCCGCTCTCGATAGATCAACCCATAATCGAAGCTCGGGATCGGGCTCATGTGAATCCCGCCGAGCACCAGCACTCCGCTACGGTCGAGCGCCGCGAGGGCTGGCGGCACCAGCTCGCCCGCGGGCGCGAAGATGATCGACGCGTCGAGCGGCTCGGGTGGCTGCTCGGCCGCGTCCCCGACCCAAACCGCCCCGAGCTCGCGCGCGAGCGCCTGGTGGCGGGCCCGGTCGCGCGTGCACACGTAGACCTCGGCCCCGCGGTGCCGCGCGATCTGAATCGCGACGTGCCCCGCCGCTCCGAATCCATAGATCCCCAAGCGCGCCCCGGCCCAGCCACGCTCGTCGAGCCCGGTCATTCGCAGGCAGCGATAGCCAATGATCCCCGCGCAGAGCAGCGGCGCCGCGTCGAGCGGTCCGAACCCCTCAGGCAGCGCGAACACGAACTCGGCGGGCGCGACCATGTACTCGGAGAAGCCTCCGTCGACGGTCCACCCGGTGAAGTCGGGGGTGAGGCAGAGGTTCTCGCGTCGGCTCGTGCAGAAGCGGCAGACCCCGCAGGTGTGGTTCAGCCAGGCGACGCCGACGCGCTGACCGAGCGCGGGCGCGTCGTCACGCAGGTCGGACCCGTGGCCGACCACCTCGCCGACGACCTGGTGCCCGGGGATCACCGGCTGCTTGCGTGGCTCGAGGTCGCCTTCGAGCACGTGGAGATCCGTCCGACACACGCCGCACGCGAGCACCCGGATCAGCACCTCCCCCGGTCCGGGCTCGGGTCGCTCGACCCGCTCGAGCACGAGCGGATGCGTCTGCGCGGGCGCGGGTCGATGAAGGCGCATCGCCTGCATGGTCTCGGGCAGCTCGCTCATGTCACGAGCCTCGCCGATCTGCCGCGCATGTCCAGCGAAGCCCCCGCCCGCGTCGACACGCTCAGCCCTACATCAACACGCCCCTGGCGTCGGGCTTGGGCATCACCGGCAGCTCCCGCTCACCCAAGCGCTGGCGGAGGTTGATCTCGATCGTCGTCGCCATCGCCGAGAGCGGGAGCGCTGGCCAGAACATCGTGAAGGGATCCTCGAGCACGCGCCCGACCTCGCTGATCAGCGCGAAGCTCAGGCAGACCAGCACGGTCATCGGGATCGCGATCCAGTCGTTCTCGATCCCCCCGACCAAGCCGAGCGGGAGCAGCACGCCGTAGGCCTGGATCAGCCGCTCGGCGATGAACCCATAGCCCCTCGGGAAGGGCGTCTTCTTGATCCGCTCGCAGCCGCCTTGGATGTCGAGCAGCGCGCGGATCGAGTCGTCGAACGACTGCATGCGCTGCTCGGTCAGCCGCCCGGCCTCGAGCTCGCCGACGATCAGCTCGAGCTGGGTCTGCAAGAGCGCGTGCGTGGGGTTGGACTCGGCGGCGAGCTCGGCGAGCTGGTCGGCCGGGACGAAGCGCTGGACGTCCGGATCGGCCTTCAAGTCTTGCTGGCGCAGCAGCACCCGCAGCGCGTGCACGTAGGCGATCTGCCGCGTGATCAGGTCGCGCTGCAGCTCGCTGGGCGCAGCTTTACTGCCGATCTTGCCGTCCGCGCGGGGCAGGTAGGCGAGCACCTGGCTGCAAAAGTGCCGCGAGGTGTTGATCAGCTGACCCCAGAGCTTGCGACCCTCCCACCAGCGGTCGTAGGCGGAGTTGGTCCGGAAGCTGACGAAGATGCCGATCGCTCCGCCGACCACGGCGACCGGGGTGACCGGCAGCAAGAGGTGATCGACGCCGAGGAAGTGCTCGGCCGCGACGACCACCGTGGACGCGATCACGAACAGCAGCACGGCCTTCCACTGCCAGCCGATCAGGCCGAAGACGGAGCCTTTGTAGTCGACGAACATCGCAGCGAGGATGGTATGTCGACCGACCCGGGGGCGGGCAAGCGTGATCGCTGCCCGGTCGGGCAGGGCAGCGCAGCGGTACGCGACCTCATACCTCGGTTCTCGAGACGATCTCCATCGAGCTCGTACGCGATTCTCGTACACACAATATTAATGTCCAATGTGAAGACCATTGTGGGACCGCCCGATCCAGCCGTGCTCGCGGTATGGTGGCTTTTAAATGTTCGGATTCGGCCGATTTTGTCCTGCACCAATCCCCCGTCCGTGCGAGTGGGTTGATCGCTCACGATGCTGCGAAATATGTCGGGAGCCGCCCCCAGGCGCGAGTGATCGAGCGAATTTCACCAGCCAAACAGCCCGCGGCGGGCGAGGGTTGGTAGCGTGCACATTCGCAGGTTGGTGTTTGGAATTCGTCGCTCCCCATTGACGTGCTTCTTTCGGCCATGCTAATTGCCACATTCGGTCGGATACGAGATGGCGAGGATAATTCCAGGCGTTCAGGTCACCGTTATCAAAGAGGTGGTCCCACCCCAGCTCGCCCCTTCGGGCGTGCTCGGGTTGGTCGGCCTCGTCGCTCCTCCGCGTGCCGGGGTCACCCGCAAGGCGGTCGAGCGGGTCGGCAGTTGGGGTCGGTTCCGCGAGCTCTACGGCTCGGCGACGGCCTTGGCGATGCCCGAGGCTCAGCAGGCCCTGCAAAACGGGGTCTACGAGCTGGTCGTGGTCGAGGTCGACGATTCGACCGCGACGGCGGCAGAGGCCGAGTTCGCCTACGACGGCGCGACTTGGTTGAAGTTCATGGCTCGCACGCCCGGCACCGCGGCGAACGAGATCGACGTCGTGCTGGCTCCGCAGACCTTCCAGGGCACGGTGACGGGCTACGAGCTGCGCCTGCGCAGGGGCAGCGAGGACGTCGAGATCCACCGCAACCTCTCGCCCTTCCCTGGCGCCGAGCGCTGGTTCGGGCGGGTGCTGACGGCGGTCGACTCGATCATCGAGGCAGCCAACCCGGTCTGGACGGTCACCGATTACGCCGGGGTCGCCAGCGTCACGCTGACGGCGACCAACAAGAACACGGTCGTCAAGCTCGGGACCGGGGCCGAGGAGGTCAAGATCCTCGAGATCGAGCTGCTCGCGGGCGCCAAGTCGCTGCAGTTCATCACGACGGGGACCACCTTCCAGCTGATCCGTGATCCCGGCGTCGACCAGGAGGTGCTGGTCGAGATCACCGCGAGCTCGGCCGAGCTGCCGCAGCGGATCATCGACGCGGTCTCGGCCCTCAGCGACGCGAAGGTCAACATCACCTTGCCCTCGCTCCAGCTGACCGTCGAGCTCGTCGACGGCGCGGATGCGGCGGTCTCGGCCTACGTCGACGCGCTCGATCAGCTGGTCGACGTGCCGGACGTCGATCTCGTGATCGCGTCGGTCCAGGACCTGGACTCGCAGCGGGCGGCGCAGATCTACGGGGCGGTCATCGCCCACTGCGAGAACATGAGCGCTGATGCGAAGGGCCGGCTGGGCTTCGGCCACGTGCCCGAGGCCAACACGCTCACGCAGAACCTCGACCTGGTCGGCTCGCTGATCAGCGATCGCTTCACGCTGTTCGCCCCGCACGGCACGCTGGGCGCGGCGGTCGGCCGGATCGGCAGCCTGCCCTACTACCACTCGCCGACCTTCAAGACGCTCGCCGGGCTCGGCAAGATCGATCCGGCGCTGCGGGTCGAGGCGCAGCGGCAGTACCTCACGGCCAAGATCGTGCCGGTCGCCGAGCTGCAAGGGCGCGGCAACGTGATCGTCCGTGGCCTGACGACCGACGGCGATCAGATTAACGTGCGCCGGGTCGCCGACCGAGCGGTGCGTGGCGTCAAGCAGATCGGCGAGCTGTTCATCGGCAAGCTCAACACCGAGGACGGCCGCAACGCGCTCAAGCAGAAGCTCAACGAGTTCCTGCTCCAGATGGCGGCCGAGAGCGCGATCGTGCCCTCGACCGACGGCAGCGATCCGGCCTTCAAGCTCGACGTCTACAGCACGCAGGCCGACTTCGCGCTCGGCATCGTGCGCGTCGACATGGCGATCCGGCCGGTCCGCGCGATCGACTACATCTACGCGACCGTGCTCGTGCAGGTGTGAGCAACCCGCTAGGCCGCCCTCGCGGGCACTCGCGCCGCTCCGGCGATGCGAGTGCCTCGGGTGGCCTGCGTCTCCCAAACCGAGAACCAGTTCCTTTCGAAGGCTCAGCGAGATAGCCAGTCATGCCAACCGTCTTCTCTGCCAACCACAGCAGCCTGCTCGTCGATGGTGACCCGGTCGAGGGCGTGCAGTCCGTCGCGTTTCGGGTCGTGACCGAACGCGAGGACATCCGCGCGATCGGGTCCGACGAGCGCGTCGATGTCAGCTTCGGCCTGCGCACCGTCAGCGGCGAGGTCGTGGTCCGCTCGACCGCGCAGGTGTTCGACGACAAGCTCGCGACCCGGTCGAGCTTCAACATGGTCGCCGCGCTCAAGAAGGGCCAAGGCGCCGAAGATCCCTCGCGCAGCTACGCGTTCGACGACTGCTTCGTCGAGACCAAGCACTTCGCGATGTCGGCGAGCGGCACGGCCGAGACCACCTACGTGTTCACGGCCACGCGAGTGCGCGAGGAGTGAGCGCGGCGCGAGCGAGCGACCCGCGTGCTGCGGGGGTGCTTCGAGCTCGAGCCTGAGCCGGAGGACAGGCGGTGCAGACGATCGTCGTCGACGGGCTTCGCTGGGAGATCGAGTTCGCCGGGTTCGCAGCGCCGCTGCGCGCCCGCGCGAGCGCTCGCGGCTCCGCCGATGTGATCGACCTGCACCTCCAGCCCTGGTCGTGCGGGCGGCACTTCGAGGCGCTGCGTCGAAACCTCCGCTTCGGCGCGGCTGGGCTCGAGCTCGATGCCCAGGGCTACGCAGACGCGGTGCTCGAGCAGGTCGCAAGCATCGAGCGAGACGACGTGCCACCCGGCGTGCTGCGAGCGCTGGCGCTGTGGTGGGCGAGTGGGATCGAGCCAGGTAGCGAAGATCGAGGCGCGAAGGTGGACGAGCAAGGATGGATCAGCCTCGGCGACGGGCGAGCAGCTCGGCTGCGCCCGTGGACGTGGGGCGAGCGGCTGAGCGCTCAGCGAGCGCAGCTGCGTAGTCAGGCGCCCGCGCCTGAGCTGCGTAGTCAGGCGCCCGCGCC